>NZ_JADPUN010000129.1 GCF_015690345.1 Plantactinospora alkalitolerans
CACTGGTTCCGCCGGCTACGCATCCGCTGGGAAATCCGCGACGACATCCACGAAGCCTTCCTCACCCTCGCCTGCGCCATCATCTGCTGGCGCCGCCTCCAACACTCAAAGAGTTAGGAGTTCTTAGACCTGGGAGCGCGGGGGGATGGCTGGCGCGGTCATGGTCAGGTATCGGTAGCCAAGTTCGGCGAGCCTGTCGGCGTCGAGGCAGTGTCGCCCGTCGAGGACGAGCGGTGAGCGCATGATGGGGGTGAACTTGGCCCAGTCGAGGTCGCGGTAATGCGACCATTCGGTAGCAACCACGATGGCGTCGGCGTCGTCGAACACGTCTTCGACGCGGTCGGCGAGGTACTCGGCCAGGGTGGGTTGTTCGCGGCGGAAGCGGTCGGCGGCGACGGGGTCATGCAGGGTGATTCGGGCACCGCGTTCGAGGAGCAGGTTCGCGATGTCGATGGCCGGTGAATCCCGCAGGTCGTCGGTGTCCGGTTTGAACGCGAGACCGAGGATGCCAATCTTTCGGCCCTTGATGATGTGGAGTTCGTCGAGGAGCCGGTCGACGACCTTGGTGCGCTGGCGGTGGTTGACGTCGCGGGCGGCGGTGACGATCGGCATGGCGAGGTGGTACTCGCTGGCGGTGGCGATGAGCGCTGCGGTGTCTTTGCCGAAGCAGGATCCGCCCCAGCCGATGCCGGGGCTTAGAAAGCGGGGGCCGATGCGGGCGTCGAGGCCGGTGCCGCGGGCGACCTCGCGGATGTCGGCGCCGACCTTGCCTGCGATTGCGGAGATCTCGTTGATGTAGCTGATCTTTAGGGCGAGGAAGGCGTTGGCCGCGTACTTGATCAGCTCGGCCGAGGCCAGATCGGTGGAGACCAACGGAACGGCGCCGATGCCGGCGGGGCGAGGCAACGTGGTGGGCGGGGTGAACGACTGGTTGAGGATGGGTCGGTAGAGCTGGTTGAGGACGTCCAGGCTGGCTTGGTTGTCAGAGCCGATGACGATCCGGTCCGGGTACAAGGTGTCGGCGAGCGCGGTGCCCTCACGCAGGAACTCGGGGTTCGATGCGACGGCGAATTGCCCGTTGGGGCGGTGGCCGTGGTGGCGTTCGTAGGCTTCGCGCAGGAGCGCGTCGACCCAGTTGCCGGAGCCGATCGGGACGGTGCTCTTGTTGACCACCACGGTGAAGTCGCCGTGCAGGTGCTGGGCGACGCTTTCGGCCGCGGATCGCAGGTACCGCAGGTCGGGGTTGCCGTTGTCCAGTTGCGGGGTCTGTACGGCGATAAACACGACATCGGCGTCGGGTACGCCGATGGCGTAGTCGGTGGTGAAGGTCAGGCGGGACAGGGCCTGTTCGAGGAGCGCTTCCAGGTGCGGTTCGTAGATCGGGCATCGGCCGGCGCGGAGGGTGTCGATCTTTTGTTTGTCGAGGTCGACGCAGGTGGTGTCGTGGCCCAGGAAGGCCAGGCTGACGCTGGTGGTGAGACCGACGTATCCGGTGCCGACAACGCAGACCTTCATTGAGCGTTTCCTCTCCTCGTCAGCCGTACTGACGTGCTGTGTGATCCGGTCCGGGACGTCAGTGGTGCCGCTGACAAGCGAGGTCGGCGCGCCACCGTTCTGCTGCGGTGGTTGCCCGGCGTGTAAGCCGGTCCCACCTGCTGCACGTCGGAGTTATACATAATTGCGCATACTGGGGGCAAGCAGCGGGTGTGTCCAGAACACGTCAGGAAGTGGCGGCTCCGCTGCTGTTCAGGTGCCCGAGCAGGGTGTCTTTCTGATGAAGGTAGTCGCGGTTTGCGGGGTTGACGAACCCGGACAGTGGGACACGGTCGACTGCGATTTCGGCTGTACGGAGGGCAGCGATCTTGTGGGGATTGTTGGTGGCAAGGTGGACCGAGGTGACGCCGAGCCAGGTCAGCGCGTATGCGGCGGGCCGGTAATCACGGGCATCGGCGGGTGCGCCGACGGCGGCATTCGCGGCGACGGTGTCGTATCCCTGGTCTGCGAGGGTGAGAGCGCGGATATTGGCGGCGAGGCCGATGCCGCGGCCTTCGTGGCGCAGCATGTAGAGCAGGATCCCGTAGTCAGATTCGCCGATCATGCGCAGGGATGTGGCCAGCTGGGGGCCGCAGTCGCATTTGAGTGATCCGAGCAGGTCACCGGTGATGCAGGCGCTGTGCATCCGTACCAGCGGGATCTGCTGGTCGGCGGGCTGGGGGCGGTAGACGGCGGCGAGCACTTCCTCGCCCCCGGGCTCAGGACCGAAGACGTGCAGTTGGAAGTCTCCGTGGGCGGTGGGAAGGTCACAGCCGGCGAGCCGGACGGTGGTCATCTCGTCTCCTCCATGGCGGTGCTGTCGGGTGTGGGCTTGTGGGCGATGAGCAGGAAGTTTTGCGACATGCCGAGCAGTGATGGCTCTGCCTCGATGCGGCGGATCGCGCGCAGAAGCAGGTCACGGCGGTGTGGGTCGCGGAGGCGGTCGGCGAGGTCGGGAAGGAGTTTCGCGGCGCCTTCGACCGCGAGCAGGGCGCGCGGGCGCAGGCCGGCGGTGGTGGCTTCGGCAGCGAGGTCGTCCGGGGTGTGGAAGTAGGCGGTGGTGAATAGCCGTCGGTCACCGGTCGGGTTGCGGTGTTGCCCGTCGCGCAGATGCCGGGCCAGGATCGCCTCCACGGCCGGGTCGTCGTAGAGGCTCTTGGCGAGGTACTCCCAGGTGGTGTAGAAGCGGGAGGTCGCTGCGGCGACGACAACGCCGCCCGGAACGAGCACGCGGTGCGCCTCGGCCCAGGCATGGGCGCGGTCGGCGGCCTTAGTGAGGTGATACAGCGGGCCGAGTAGAAGAACGGCGTCGCAGCTGCCGGTGTCGAGCGGCAGTCGGCGCGCGTCCCCGCGCAGGATCGACGCCAGCGGCGACTTGGCATGGGCGGACGTGATAGCGGCTTGCTCCAGGTGCAGGGGGACGGGGTCCACGAGGTGGACGTGGTAGCCGTCCGCAGCCAGCGGAAGCGCGTACGCGCCGGGCCCGCCGCCGACGTCTGCGACCGTTCCTGCTGGGGGAAGGTGACGGGCCAGGATGTCCCGGGTACGCAGGTACTCGATCTGGCGGCGCGGGTCGGTCAGGCGCCCCTGCTCGGCTCCGTGGACGTAGTAGGTAAGGATCTCCGGGGCGATGCTCGCCCCGACGGCCGCGTCGGGCGTGCGGCTGGTCACGCTGTTGCCTCCGGCGGCTCGCAGTCCAGCACCCCGAGGAAGTCGTCCTGGAACTGTCGGCGTAGGCGGGTCTGTTGCGCCGACATGATCGGTCCGCAGTAGCGGTCGAGGATCGAGGCGACGCCGCCTCCGATCGCGGGGCTGCTGCCGATGGCGCTGAGCAGCTTGAACTGCATCACGAGGTACACCGGCGGACGGCCGCGCCGGCTGCTGGATTGCGGTGGCGACCAGAATCCGAGGTGATAGTCCAGGCCGGCCAAGGTCAGGCACCGGTTCGCGAGGTCCATGTCGGCCCGCATCAGGTTCATCTCGTAAGAGGTGACGTCCCGTAGCAACGACCTCAGCATGAGGAGGCCCTGCCGTCCGGGTTCGGACAGCCAGGCGAGTTCGTCGAGGTTCGTCGCGACCTGATCGGGTGGCAGCAGCCCTGGCCGAGTCCACGGCGGTGACGTCGCGGGGCTGCCTGTGAAGCTCTCCCGTAGCCGCGCGTACGCGCCTGTGGCCACGTCATGAAGATGGACGAGAAGCCGCGCGCAGGCGGCATCGGGCAGGAAGTCCCAGCTCGGAAGAGCGATCTTGAATCCGACCGGGCCACCATCAGAGGGCAAATCTGTATCGCCAGCCAGGTGGCAGCCGGCGGGCAGCGGCTGCGTACGGAATGCGTCACACATGACCTGCGCGGCGAGATGCGCGATGGGGTCAACCAGCGCCCGTCGCTTGTTCACGTCGTCCACCTCGCCCAAGGGCACGATCGAGGCGTCGCGGTAGGCAGCGGCGGGCCAGCAGTTGAGGTGCCAGTGCATCCGCTTGTCCCACCACTGCCCGTTGTCTCGGTCGGTCGTGGAGGGGTCGTAGTTCGTGCCAATCATCAGCTGCGCCCCGTCGAGACCGAACCGGCGCCGAGTCGAGGAGGCGTGGATGTAGCGGACGAACTGCTCACAGATTGTGAGCAGCGCCGTCAGCATGGCTTCGGGAACATCACTGACCGACGACGCGATGACTCTGTCGTCGCCGACTGTGGCGAGCAGCATCATGTCGTAGACGCTGTGCGGGAATGCCTTGTCGATGACCGCGATCCGGTCCCCGGAACCTCCAGTGGGATATTCGCGCAGGATGTGGGGGCCGTAGTGGTCGCGGTAGTGCGGGCTGAGGTTGCGCACATCCGGTGGCGGCGCGGCGAGTCGCGGCATCGGGAGGCCGGGGATGACCGGCAACGTCATCGCGGACACCGGGTAGAGCGGCCCGAACCGGTCCGCGACCGGGCTGCGGGTCGTGGCGGCGGTCATGCAGGCTTGCCGTTCGCGATGGCGTCGCCGGCGGCAACGCCCATCATGGCGGCCTGCACGACGCCTTGGGCGATCCCGGCGGCATCACCGACCACGAAGATCGGCAGGCCCGACAGCTTACAGTCCTCGTCAACCGGGACCCGGTCCCACAGAAACTCGACCTCCGGTCCGATCACGAGAACGTCGTCAGCAAGATCCTCCACGGACATGCCGGCGCCTGCGTGGTCCAGAATCGAGCCCATGACACGGCGGAAGCTCTCGATGAGGCTGGCGTGCTCGCCGCCGGTGAACAAGTTGTCAAGCCGCGCGGTACTCAGGTCCTTGACGGACGGCTCGAACGTCACCGCCGCAGCCAACTCCGGCCAACTACGCGGCTCGGCCGTTCTGGCCATGAAGGCGCGCAGGCTCTGTGCCACCGGCCGGCCTCCGCTGAGCCGCCAATAGTCGGACAGGATCTCCGCGCGGACTTCGGTGCTGGTGCCGGGTCGGGCGAGCTGGCACAACAGGCCGAAGTTAGCCGCTAGCGGCCGTGCCCCCGGGCCGCGTTCGGTGGTCTCGTGCCCGTCGAGCGTGATCACCTCGCGTCCGAACGAACGCTGGTAGTTGGTGAACTTGATCCGGCCACCATTCGGGCCACCACAAAAACAAAACGTCTTCGTCTTCCGGTCCACCTGCTCCAGCTGGGTGATCTTCAGATCAGGGTGCTCGACGCCAATCGCGGCCAGCACCTCGGCCCTCGTTTCGAAACGCACGCCGAGCGACATGTCCGGCGCGATCGTCTCCACCCTGAACCCCGTCAGGAGATTCTGTGTGCTGGTCACCCCGTGCCGGCCCGTGGCCAGCACCAGATGTGCAGTCTCGACCGTGACAGGGCCACCGGGCGTCGCTGCCGTCACCGTCAGCCGATCCCCGTTGAGGGAGGCGGCGACCAGCTCCGACTTCTCCCAGACGGCCAGAGCGTCGTCGCGGAAGCCATGCAGCGCCGTGAGCATGTCCCGGACCTGCGTCTCACCTAGGACCGCGACCGGGTACTCCCGGATGGCCAGACCGTTACCGGCGAACGCCTTGATCACCGGCGCACCAAGACTCGTGCCATGCAGGACCGGCCGCTCCGCAAGTGGCGCGGTCAGGAACTGAAAAGCCCGCTCGCACAACTCGCCGGCGCGTTCCTCGCCAAAGTGATCAATGAGGCGGCGGCCGGATGGCAGCAAGCTCAACTTCACCCCGTCGCCGTAGTGCATACAGCCACCGAAGCCGCTGATCACGTTGCAGATGCCGGCGCACCCCGTGCAGCGCAACCCTCGGTCAACCGGGCACGGCCGATTCCGTAGCCCCCGCCCAGCCTCCAGCAGCAGCACCCGCCGGCCTAGGGCCTGGCGCACGACCGTCTGAGCGCAGGCCAGACCACCTGGGCCGGCACCGACGACAACAACATCGACGAACATAGCGTTCCCTTCCTCCCAACAAGCGACTGCGACACGAAACGGCGGGGCTAGCTAGTGGTCCACGCGAGGCACTGAAGTGCCCATAACGGACCGCCCACAACGGGGGTGCCAGCCGGCGGCCGGGGTCCGCGGGCCGGCAGCGCTCTCGATTCGTTCCGATCAGAGGCCGAGGTGGAACCACCGCGCCCAGGTCACGGCAGTGACGCCGCCGCCCCACGCGACCGTGCCGGTGTAGGTCTCGCAGTCCAGCACGAGCGTCGTCTCCGCGATGGCGGAAATCTGCCGGCTCTCGTCGAGCCCGCCGGCGGTCGGGGCGGCCACAGAGGCCATTGAGGAACGGATAGGGGCCATCAGCCCGCCTCCCTACGAGATAGAGACCGTGAGAAACCTCGAACCCCGGCGAGTCAACGCCTACCGCAGCGATGTCGAACACCCTCGACACCGACTTCCGACGTGATCACGCGGCGAATGTGAGCGGCCCTAAGACCTAGAGCGGCTGGCCGAGCACGGCCCTGCGGTTTGCCGTCATCGACACAATCAGGCACGTTTCCGACCAGGTCTCGCCACCGCGACCGGCGCGCTCTGGCTGCCGGGGTTCGCCGGCTGCCGTTCCGGCGCGTGCAAGCAACGCGGTCCGACTGTCATACCAGCGGGAGGACTCCCCGGCTGCTGCGATAACCGATACGGCGAATGCCCGTACAGGGCATGGCGTCGTCCTGCCAGGCCCGCCACCTGCTGGAAAGCATCCGAACCGAAGCCCTGGACTCGGCGGAGTACCACAGTCGGCGACGGCAAGCCGGGAGACAGACCGGCCCTGGACGGCACCGCGAACCGGCCTGGTAGCACTGCAGGAGTAGGGACAGGGCCATGAGCACGAACCTGTCCGGCAAGCGCAGTTTGGGGCGGTCGACCTGGCGACGTAGGACCGCGACCTGATGGCGCAGCACGAGTAGTTCGACGTCCTTGGCGCCGTCGTCGCGGGCGAGGTGGGTCAGCCCCTGCAGGATTTGGCGGAGCAGGAGATAGACCAACGACGCGCTGATGATGTCAGATCGTCGCTGTCGCCGCTGGCTGGGGGGCGCACAAATCCGCACGTCACGGCACCTGAGCCGACTTTACGAACGCGACAACCTCCCGCGAGCTGCTACTGCCGTCCGCCGACCCGCACGAAGGTTGTTGCGGCGGTAACCCCCTCGGCGACTGCATGAGTAAGTGGGACCTTGTGAGCGAGTCGCGCGGCGAGGGTGCCGAGGAAGGCATCGCCCGCGCCGCTGGTGTTGATGGCGTTGACGTGCTGTGCGGGCACGAGTGCTGTGTGGTCGGCATCGCTGTAGACGGCGCCGCGGGCGCCGACGGTCAGCACTACCGCTCGTGGCCCCAGCTTGCGGAGTTCCTGAGCCGCGATCGACGGATCAGCATGGTGGCGGCCCAGTATCGCCGCTGCCTCGGCTTCGTTCGAGACGAACAGGTCGAGTGGGGCCAGCGCGGTCGCCCCGAGCGTCGGATGTGGTACGAGGTTGCCGATGAGCGTCCCGGCATCGTGATGTTGGAAGACGGCGTCAACGGCTTCGGGCTGGAGGTCGAGCTGGGTCACCACGGTCGGGGCCCGCAACTGCCGAAGTGCGCTGCGCACGTGCTCGCCGGTGAGCTCGGTCTTTGGAGGACGTGCGAGGACGATGTAGTTCTCGCCGTCGGGGGTGACTTCGATGATCGCGATCCCTGTCGGAGCCGAGGGTACGAGTCGGAAGTGGGATACGTCGACGGCCGCGTCGGTGAGGGCTCGGTTCAGGAAGATGCCCCATTCGTCGTCGCCGACGTTGCTGATCAGGCTGGTGCGGGCACCCGCCTGGCGGGCGGCCAGGGCCTGGTTGAGACTCTTGCCACCCGGCGTGGTCGTGGCGGGTGATGAGGCGAACGTCGTCCGGCCGGGGACGGGCCGTTGGGGTATCCGCACCGTGATGTCGATGTTGGCACGGCCGACAAAGGCGACATGCGGCGGCTGCGGGGAACGGGCCTGATCGGGCGGGTGGTGGTTCATCCGTTTGTGGCCAGTTGATCGAGGAGTTGCCGCACTTTAGGCATCTCGCTGTGTAAGCGGCTGGGCTTCGTTGCGTAGCACGGCAAGGCTGGCCGCTAACGAGGTGGTGAGGCGATCCAGGACGACTTTCCCTTTGCTGGCTGTGGCGAGGGACGGCTGGCCGATGACGCCGCTGTCGGTGTAGCCGCGCATACCGAGGATCAGCAGGTCCGGGCGTTCCGTGAGGTGGTCAGCGTTGTGATAGCCGTCCCGAACGAGTTCGGGACACAGGCGCAGCAGCAGGGAGGTTTCGATCTCCCCGGCGTGCATGTCGTCGTGGCTGCTGCTGGCCAGCCCGGCCTGCTGGCGGGCGGTCTCCCAGTCCTGCCGGCGCGGGTACAGGGCCATGCGCCGCCCATCGACGTTCGCTTCCTGCACGACGTTGGATTTACCGACCGCGAGCGCCGACGCGACGGCCATGACCTGCACCTTTGTTCAAACTACATGTCAGCGAGGCAGCAATGGCGAAGGGCTTGCCGGGTTCACCCGTTTGGCGTGCGGAGTAGGTCGATCACTTGTAGAGGCGCGGGTGCCAGACTGGAGCGGTGATCGTCGAACTTCGCTCGGTGCCGGACTGCCCGAACCTCCCCCAGTCCGAGATGTGCTGTACGCCGCATTGGCCGACTTGGGTCTGCCACCTGAGGTGACGAAACTGGTCGGTGACTATCCGTCGCCGTCGGTGCTGATTAACGGTGTTGACGTGATGGGCCGCTCCGCCGACGGCGTCGCGGCATGCCGGCTGGATCTGCCGACCAGCGTACATATCCGCGCGACCCTGCGGCATGCTTTGGCGTCCGAAACCGGGTCGACCCGTTGATCAAGCCCGCCGGGGTGGGCCGGGATCGGCTATCTGGGGGCTATGCGGGCAGCGACCCCGGCGAGGATCGGTTGGTCGATCGATTCCTGCACGCATGGGCGAATAGCCAGGTGATGAGCCTGTCAGGGTCGAGGTCGAGGAGATCTGCTAGCCGGGTGGCCAACCCAGCCGGGTCGGCAACCAGCCGTTCCTCGCAGTTGAGCAGGTGTTGCAGCGCATCGTAGGTCGGGTCGCCCACGTACGGTTTTGGGGTCGATGGCAAGCCAAGGCTCCCGCTGCGCGGCCAGCACGTTGCCGGCGTGTAGGTCGGTGCACAGCAGTATCTGCCGCTCGGCGGTGGCGGGCAGACTGTGAAACAGCTCGATCCCGGCGCGTGTCAGTCCCGGGTCCATCAGGCTGGCCGACGTGGTGAGCTTCTCGCCGAACTCTGCGGCCCAGGCGTCGCACATCATCTGCAGCGGCCGGAACGGATAGGCATCGGTGGTCGCGGTCCACAACCGCTGCAGCAGGGCTGCCATGACCTCGTCCTGCTCGGGTTCCGGCAGCGACTGCGAGAGGCTGGTCCCGGGGCGGCTTGCGCGGTGCCTAATCGGTCTGCCTGCAGCACCTCGCGGGTCCCTCAGTGTTCGCTGCTGAAGAACCGTAGCAACAGCGGGCCGACGGTCTGTGGGTCGACGACGTGATCCGGCCCCTCGAGGGTCTCCCGTTGAGCGTGGGGTAGTAGGTCTGCGAGCTCGTCGGCTGCGCGGTCGAAGAAGTCCGAGGGCAGGCCTGCCATGTAGGGGGCCGTGATCGGTCCTCCGGTGGTGACCAGGACCGGTTGGGTGACCGTTGCCAGTCGATCGGCCGGCAATTGGTAGCGGTTGAGGAAGACGCTGTCGTGGACCAGCGTGGGCGCGAGGGCGACCGAATGCGCCCAATGCGCCGTCTGCTTGCCTGCCGCTTTCCTGGCCGCGATGTTGTCGTCGGAGGCGCCGGTCATGCGCATGAACAGTTCGAGAACCTCCTCGTCTCGCCCGGCGTCGAAGGCGCGTCGGGTGTCTGCGATGTACTCCTCGAATCGCGGGCGTATGTCGTCCCCGACCGCGTAGGGCACCTCCCACACGGCGATCGTGTCGATGGCTGACCCGGCCGCGGCGGCTTCCAGCGCCAGCGCGCCGCCTGAGGACGCCCCGAACAGGTGTGCCGAGCCGCCCGCCTCCGCGATCAACGCATCCAGGTCCTCGATCTCCCTGTCCACGGCGTACGGCTCGGTGAAGCCGCTCGCGCCGCGTCCCCGACGGGCATAGTTGTAAACCGTGAAGTGCTCGGCGAGAGCAGGTACCAAGGGAGCGTTCTCGGCTCCGTCGTCCAGTCCGCCGCCTACCAGGACGACAGCCGGGCCGCTTCCCTTCCGGTCGTAGGCGATGGCGGTGCCATCGTTTGATGTCACGCGAAAGGCCATCTCGTTCATCTCACATCTCCGTTCGAGAGGTTTGTCTCAGCGCCTGAGCAGCGTGCCGACGACGGCCTCGGTGCGCGACCACCGCGCCCTTGCGATCACGGCCGCCACGACGAGTAAGGCGAGCGGCAGCCAAGGGCTCTGCTCGAGCACGAACTGATCGGTGATGACAGCACCGGTCAGCAATGCCGCCAACCCGAGACTGGCCAGGCCCGCCAGAGCCGGGATCAGAAGTCCAACCCCTCCCGCGACCTCCAGCGCTCCGACCAGGTACCGGAGCCACTGGCCAGCCCCGATGTCGGCGAACATGTCCACCATGTCCGGGTCGCCGGCGAGCTTCGAGATTCCGCCGCCGGCGATTATCGCCGCCAGGACGACTTGCAGAATCCAGACGCCGATGCTGCCCGCCCGCCCGGGCGTGTGCGCAACGGTTTCCGAGTTGTTCTTGGGGATGGTGCTCATGCGTCTCTCCTTGTCGTGTCCGGGCCTGGTACCGGTGATGGCGTTGGCCGAGTGGGCCGGGTTGTCGGAGTTGATGTCGACCAAGTGCTCGCGGTAGCGGGATCTATTTCTTGTTGCGGTAGAGGACCATGGTGATGGGACCGAAGACCGCGACGAGAAGTACGGACGAGACGAGCACCCAGCCGATTTCCCCGGCGGGCACCGAGCCGTGCATCAGGCCGCGTACCACGGTCGCCAGGTGGGTGATCGGGTTGACCTCGATGACCGCCTGAAGCCATCCGGGCATCGTCTTCGGGTCCACGAAGATGTTGCTCACGAACGTCAGTGGGAACATCACCATCATGCTGACCCCCGCGACCGAGTTCGGCGTGCGCAGGATCAGGCTGAGCATCGTCCACAGCCACGACAGGCAGAACGAGAACACCAGCAGCAGCGCGACCGAGAGCACCACGCCGACGGCGCCGCCCTCCGGCCGGAACCCTAGGACCAGGCCGAGCATGATGACGATCGCCGACCCGATCGAGTAGCGCACCAGATCGCCGAGCAGGGCGCCGACCAGCGGGGACGGTCGCCACACCGGGAGCGACCTGAACCTGTCGAAAACGCCTTTCTGAATGTCGGTGTTCAGCGTAATACCAGTGTTCATGGTGATCATGACGTTCGCCTGCACCAGGATGCCCGGCAATAGGAACTGCAGGTATTCCTGCGTCGACCCGGCGAGCGCGCCACCGAACAGGTAGGCGAACATCAACGTGAACATGATCGGGAACATGGTCACGTCGACGAGCTGCTCCGGGACGTGTTTGATCTTCAGCAAAGCGCGCCAGCCGAATGTCAACGAGGTACTCACCGGACCGGGTCGGGGCGGGCGCTCACCGGCCAAGAGCACACCGCGCAGCGCGTCCTCGGTGACCGGCGGCGACGCCTGCTCCGCGGACGTGGCATTCATGCGGCATCCTCCTTGGGTGTCTCCTCGGACGGGTGACCGGTCAGGGCGAGAAACACCTCGTCCAGGCTCGGCTGACCGAGCGCGAACTCGGTGACGTCGATGCCGCCGCGGGACAGCTCGGCCAGGGCGCGGGCGACCCGCTCGGGGTCGGAGATCCTTGCGGACAGCGCGACCGGGTCGGTGGACGGCTCGACCTGCACCTCGAGGACGCCGGCGAGGACCCGCTCGGCCTCGGCCCGCTGCTCGGGCGCACGTAGCCGTACGTGCAGCGAGCCGGCGCCGAACGATGCCTTGAGCTGGCCGCTGGAGCCCTCGGCGATGACCTTCCCGTGGTCGATCACCGCGATGCGGTCGGCCAGCTGGTCGGCCTCGTCGAGGTACTGCGTGGTCAACAACACGGTGGTGCCTTCGGCGACCAAACCCCTGACGATCTCCCAGACCTGGTTCCTGCTGCGCGGGTCGAGCCCGGTGGTCGGCTCGTCGAGGAAGATCAGTTCCGAGGGGACGACCAGGCTCGCTGCGATGTCGATGCGCCGGCGCATCCCGCCGGAGTACTTCTTCACCTGCCGGTCGGCGGCATTGGCGAGCCCAAACGCGTCGAGCAGGTCGGCCGCTCGCCGCCTGCCCCGCGGGCGCGAGTAGCCGAGCAGCCTGGCGAGCAGCAACAGGTTCTCCACCCCGGTGAGATCCTCATCGACCGACGCGAACTGCCCGGTAAGGCTCACCCGGGTCCGTACCGAACGCGCATCACGCACGACGTCGTAGCCGAGCACTTGCGCCTCTCCGGCGTCGGGGCGCAGGAGCGTGGCGAGCATGCGGATCGTGGTGGTCTTGCCCGCCCCGTTCGGGCCGAGCACGCCGTACACGCCACCGGCGCTCACGGCCAGATCCACACCGGCGACCGCGTGGGTCTTGCCGAAGCTCTTCTTCAACCCTCTCGTCTCGATCGCGAGCTTTCCCATGGGTTCGAGTCCTTCTCTCGGTGTTGCGAACGGATTGGTTGAGCTAGTCAAGTTTGACTACTTGGCCAGAGTACGCGAGGAGGAAACATCTAGTCAAGGTTGATTAGAAGCGCATCTTGAGGGGATCGTGGACCGTTCGCCACGAACCCGGATCATCGGCCATGGTGTAGGCGCCCTCAGACAGTCGTTTGCTCAGGCTCTTCGCCCACTCCAGTTCGGTGCGTGCGTGTCCCGCCCACAGTTCGGCCTGATCGCGGACGTGCTCGGGGACGTCCCGATTGGGGTGCTCCCACCCCTTGGCCTGCCCTACGAGCTCCGCTTCCAGGCGCGCGACCCGCTCGTTAATGTGCGCGATGGCATCTGTCCTGGTCAGCATGGGCAACATGGCGATGGCCGCGTCGAGCATGGTGGGGTCATGGGTGCGCCGCAGACCGTCGCGGACCAGTTCGACTATCTCGTCACGTCCCCGAGCTGTCGCGCGGTACAAAACGCGCTCCGGCCCGGAGTTGCCCGGCTCGGCGTGTTCGGTGAGGAGGCCATCAGCCGCCGCCTTCTTCAGCGCGTGATAAATCGAGCCGGGCTTGATCTTGGCCCAAATCTCCGCACCCCAGCTCTGCAGTTCGGACCGCACCTGGTAGCCATGCGCGCCGCCGGAGAGGTGCACGATACCGAGTACCAGGAGCTTCGTCGCCGACATGCGCCCACCTCCGCTCAATCTGCTTGTCTCGATCGCGAGCTTTCCCATGGGTTCGAGTCCTTCTCTCGATGTTGCGAACGGATTGGTTGAGCTAGTCCAGTTTGACTACTTGGCCAGAGTACGCGAGGAGGAAACATCTAGTCAAGGTTGATTAGAAGCGCATCTTGAGGGGATCGTGGACCGTTCGCCACGAACCCGGATCATCGGCCATGGTGTAGGCGCCCTCAGACAGTCGTTTGCTCAGGCTCTTCGCCCACTCCAGTTCGGTGCGTGCGTGTCCCGCCCACAGTTCGGCCTGATCGCGGACGTGCTCGGGGACGTCCCGATTGGGGTGCTCCCGCCACTTGGCCTGCTCTACGAGTTCCGCTTGCGCGCCCGCCAGGGTGGTGTCAACTCCCACCAACACTAGGGTGCCCTCCTGGTCCGGGTGGTGTCAGCACTGACCTACAAGCGGTGCTGGTGGAGACCTCCAAAGCCACTCGACAGGCATTCCTGCACCGGGCAGCCGCCGGACTCACGACCCGTGGCACGCTAGGCAGCGTGAACTTCCTGCTGCCAACGGCCACCTCCGCGCAAGAGGCTGCCCGCTCCGCGCGTACCGCCGTGCTGCCGGTGGGCAGTTTCGAGCAGCACGGTGAATATCTGCCGTTGATCACGGACACGGTGGTGGCGTGCCTGGTAGCGGGTCGTGTCGCGGCCGACTATCGAGTGTTGCTGCTGCCGCCGATCACGATCTCCTGCTCGCATGAGCACGCCAGCTTCGCCGGGACGGTAAGCATCAGCGCCCGAACGCTGATTGCGGTCGTGGAGGACATCGACGAGTCGCTGCGGGCCGCTGGGGTCGAGAACCTGGTGATCGTCAACGGGCATGGCGGGAACTATGCGCTGCGCAACGTCGTGCAGCAGTCAACGACGGTCCGGCCGCGGATGGCGCTGTTCCCCGCGAGCGAAGACTGGACAGCGGCCCGGGCCGACGCGGGCTGTGAGACGGGGTCGCACGAGGACATGCATGGTGGGGAGCTTGAGGTCTCCCTGTTGCTGCACGGGGCTCCGGAGTTGCTGCGGGAGGGATATCAGTCGGCCGACCACGATGCGAACGACCGTCCGGATCTGCTGACGGTGGGGATGCGCGCCTATACCGCCTCAGGGATCATCGGTCGGCCGTCGTCAGGCAGTGCGCAGAAGGGCGCGGCGGTGTTGGACAGCTTGTCTCGGTCGTTCACCCGGGTGCACAAGCTGCTTGAGCTCTGATCGCCGATGTGCCGGCCGCTGGTCAAGTTCTGCCGGCCGGGTTGGCGATGCGGCTTTCGAGGTCGGCGATGCGCCGGTCCTGGAAACGTAGGGTGGACCGGGCGGCCGTGAGCCTTTCCTCCAAGGTGCGGTTCTCGATGGTCAGCTGCCGGACCCGCTGCTTGAGCGTGGTGTTCTCGGTGGTGATCCGCGCGATGGTTTCATCGTCCCACTCGGCTTGCAGGTCGCGGATCTGGCCGAGGAGTTCACCGATGCGGGTGCGTTGACGGGCGATCTCCGTGTAGCCGCTCTTGAGTGCGTCTTCGGCGTTGAGCGCGCGTTCCCGCCATACGGCCTGCCGCGCGTCGTCCTGCGCCAGGCGCGACAGCGTGTGCCGCTGGTCATCATCGGCCACGGCGGCGGCGACCGCGGCACGCGCCTGCGGGTTGTCATACACGAAGGTCCGGGAGACGTTGGCGCGGCGGGCGACCGCGGCGACAGTGACGCGGGCCTTCTCCCGCCGCAGGACGGCGAGGGCGTCCTGGACCCGCTGCACTGCGGCTTGGCTACGGTGTCGCCGGGCCGCAACGGCGGCGGCCGTGCGGGCACTGGACCTGGCCGAGGCGCTCACCCGGCATCCAGAGAGTCGTTGGGGTCGTCGGCTTGCGCGCCGGCTGCGGTCAGGTCGCGGGCGCGGAAGGCAGTGGACCAGACGCGGTGGAAGTAGTCCTGCGGTTTGCGTAGATCGAGCGCGAGGGCGTCATCGAGGAGACCGAGCCCAGCCAGGGCCTTCTCCAGCCCGTCGATGGCCCGGGCGGTCGGCTCGAAGTGCTGGTGCAGATAGTCGGCGGTGGGGTCGTCGGGGGCGCCTTCGGCCAGCAGCCGCCACTGTTCGCGTTTGCGCCGCCAGTAGAGCAGGTCGGCGCCGGACAGCACGAACTTGTCGCAGTTGTGACAGTCCAGGTTCCACGGGCAGGCGCCGCCATCGACGACGGGTTGGAAGGTGCAGAACCCGCCTTCGGCGGGCGTGCTGCGTCGCGACAGGTCGATCGCGAGGGCCAGCGCCTCGGCTTGGGTCAGCGGCGACGTGTCGGTGGTCAGTAGCTCGCCGGGGTTGGCGGTCCCGGGTCCGGCGACCCACACGTGCTGCAACACCTGTTCCAGGTCGGAGTGGGCCAGATGTACGTAATGCTCGGCCATCCGGTCGGAGACCTGGCCGAGGTAGCGGCGGATGTGGGTCAGAGTTGCGCCCTGGCGCAGCAGGTTCGTGGCCAGAGTGTGCCGGGCCTGATGCGGCACCCAATGACCAAGGTCGATCTCTGTGACCCAGGCGCGGAACGGGCCGTAGAACCACTCCTTGGACAGTGACACCGTCCCCAGGGGGTTGCGGTACGGGCTCGGGAACAGGGCCAGCCGGGCGCGCTGCTCGCCGACCGGCTGGTAGCCGTGGCGGGCGGTGAAGCGTTCCAGCGTCTTGGCCTGCCTCGTCTCCAACCGGCCGTAGACGCGTTCCGGGATGCGGATGGCGGCGTCGAAGTTACCCACCTTGGTTTGGTCGTGCCAGAACATCGCCAACCCGCCATAGCGGCCCAGGCAGTCCCAGCGCACCTCCAGCACCTCACCGATGCGCCGACCTGTGGCAATCAGCGTCTCCCAGATGTCACGCACGCCGTGACCGGCCGAGTCATGGTGCTCGGCGAGCCGGCGCAGGTTCGTCTCGTCGGCCAGCGCACGCGCGACCTCATCCGGAAACGGCCGCCGGGCCCGCACCGGAAGCCCTTCACAAGCCGGCAGTGCGGTGACGAACTGCCGGTCCAGGCCGAGCCGGTCGGCGGCACCGCTGTCCAGGGCGTCGCGCATCACCGTGCGTACGCCGTTGAAGACCAAGCCGCGGGTGGTGGCGGTGACCGTCGAAGGCTTGCCGCCAGCCTTGGTGATGCCCAGCGACGGCAGTCCGTCGCGTTCACGGCGGCGTTGGTCGGCGACGAACCGGCCCATGTGCTCGCCGCGCAGCACCGTAGGGTCGTGCCCGCCGCCCAGGGCATCGACCGCGAGGAAGGCGCCCAGCTCAACGCACGCGCGCCGCAGGTTGTCGAAGCTGCCGGCGGTGCGCGGGCAGCGCGGCGACTGCAACAGCCCGGCCAGGTAGTCCCAGGCCAGATCCCGCAACCAGCGTTGCGGGATCGCAGTCAGGTCGAAACGGCTGGTGCGCCGCGGGAACCGAACCCCGAAGTGCTCGGTGTCCAGCATCCCGGTCTCGCGGGCATCGGCCGGGGTGCGGTAGATGCGCCACAACTCCCGGGCGATCTCCCCGCCGATACGACGGACGCAGCGGTCAGCGTTGTCCATCCCGAGGTCGGCCAAGGAGTTCATGCCGGCGGCGCGGCAGGTGTTGACCAGCTTCTGGATCGACCCGACGTCCCAGCGGGTCGGTCGTGGCTGCTGCGTGTGCGCGAACAGGCCCCACTGCAACTCCGCCCGCAGCAACATGCGTAGCCCACGCGAGTTCACCTGTGCCGGCCACGGCATCGGCTCCGCACTCGCGCACCAGCGCCGGAACGCCCGCTCGTCCTGATAGGACACGGGAGTCGGCCTGCCGTGTTGCTCGTAGCACTGGGACCACGCCGGCGGCAGCGCAGCCGAACCAGGGGTGCCGGCCTTGCGGTACCGCGTCTCGTGGCCGAAACACAACCCCAGCGGCGAGTCGGCCGGGCTCGGGCACACCGCGACCACGCAGCCACCGAAGCCCGCGTACGGCTGTTGCCCCGCAACCCAGCCCGCGAAGGCTGCCTCGTCCAGGACACCCCGGCGTTTCCACCGGCTCAGGTGCCGATGGCACAGCCGCCACCGGGTGTGCGCCGCCGGTCGGTCCGGGCAGATCCGGCACGCCGCCTCCTCCACCCACTCCGACGGTGCCAGCGGCTCCGCCGCCGCAAGGAACGCGGCCTTACCGACGCCGCGCCGGCTGGCCTGGCCCCACGCCCGCATATGCACCGAGCACATGTCCGTCCCGCTGGACCGAACCCGCTCACAGGCGGGCACCACGCACCACCACCGGTAGGTGGAATGGTCACGAGGAATCCGGATCACGTCGGTGCGGAACATCGGGTCGAAGGACGGCGCACTGATCAGGACGGTGAGGATCTCCAGCCGGTCCCGGCCCACCCGGTCCGGTCGCGAAGGCTCCGGTAGCAGCGCGAGGGTCGCGGTCACCGCAACTCGCCCCAGACCGTGCGCAGCGCGGCGTCGAACGCCGGGTCGTGCACGTCGACGTGCGCGTAGATCTCGTCCACGACGGACGTTGAGGACCAGCCTCCGGCGTCGCGGGCGATGACCAGATTCCCGCCAGCCGCATCGAGCACGGCGCTGGCGAAGCTGTGCCGGAACGAGTGGGGTTTCACCGCGCCGAGGCCAGCCCGACGTCCCGCGCGAGCCAGCATCCGCCGCGCTGCCACCGGCGCCCACGGCTGCCCATGGCCAGGGCCGTGCAGCTGGACCAGCAGCATGCCATGCCCGGCAACGCTGCGCGGGTACTCGCTGGTGACGTACTCGAAGTAGGTGTGGACCATCGCCGGGCTCACCCGCTTGACCAGCCCGCCGGTCACCGTACCGTCCTCGAAGCGCCACGGATGCTTGGTCTTCGCCTCCGCCCGGTTCGGGTTGCCCGGCCGGTGGCACACGTGCACATGCGGCGAGCGGCACTGCCCGCACCTGGCGTTCTCGCGAAGGTGTAGGTCCAGCAGGTGCAACCCACACAACTCGCCGATGCGCAGCCCGCCGTCGGCCAACCACGTCACCACCATCCGGTCCCGGGCCGTCCTCACCTCAGCCCGCAGCCGTTCCCGCGCGCCCTCGGGCAGCATCTTCGGATGCCGGCGGTGCGGCCCGCGCGGAGCCAACGGATTCGCCGGCATCCCGGCCTTCACGTGGCCCAGAAACGAGCGGCGCCGATCGGCCCGCGACGGCAGTCGGGTCCGGCCCAGCTGCCCGCCGAGCTCACCGTTAACCCCCAGCGACGCCTGATGCAGGTAGAAGCCCTTCAGACACGCCGCCGCCGTCGACAACGCCGAGCGCCCGTACGGACGCTTGCCCTCCCGCCATGGCTGCCCCAGCGGCATGCGGACCTCGGCCCCGACCAGACCCATGTACCGCTCAAGATCCCGCAGGCCGACCGCTGCCAGCGGCAGACACTCCCGATCCAGCCACCGCAGATGATCGACCAGCAGATAGGCATAGGTCCGCTGGGTGCCGGAGCCGTCATGCCGGCGCAGGAACCGGTCCGCCTCCAAATGGAGGTTGCCCTCCGGGTAGACGATCGTCCACGCTCGACTCCCGTCACCCCGCCTGATCTCTTGAACCCGGAAATCTCCGACCACAACAGTACGAGCCACATGCCCTCCACCCCGACGCCGCGACAGGTCGGACGTGCCGGACCCGGTCGGTAAACGAGCACGGGACGTCCTTGGTCACAAGCCAGGGCGAACGTCGCGGACAGTCCTACCCGCGGTCGGTAAAGTTGAACAGCACGTAGCTCCCGCCATGGCCGTTGACCACGATCGACCGCTCGACACCCGACCCGCGCAGCGACTCGGCGATGTCGGTGATGATGCCTGCCAGGGTGGACGAGCGGATACTCACCGAGCCTGGCCAGCCGGTGTTCCTGTGAGCAACTGATGGTCACGGGAGGCAGAAGCATCAAGTCGTAGGCGGTGGCAGCAGCTTTCGCGATGGCGCAGGCGACGATCGTGACCGTGACCAGGGGTAGATGATCTCCGTGTTGCTCAAAACTGCCATTGGGTAACACGGCGACGTCCGCGGCGCGGTTAGCCTCTTCCGTGGTCGTCGCGGCGGTGACCAAATCCATGATCACAGTCTGACCGTCGAGGCAACGAGAGAGGAGGAATCCTTGAACCCGTCCACCTCGACGGAGGTCGTCCTCCCGGCGGTCCGGGCATGCAACTGGTTAAGGGTGCGCATCGCACGTGTGGAAGATGTCGCGGCGGTCAGAGTCAATACTCGGCTTCCGTTCAGTACCCGCCTCGGTCAGCCGGTTCGGGGCCGTCGCCGTCACTTTAGATCGAGCACCATCGCGTCGTACACGGGTGCGTCGTTGAACGGTTGTAAGCGGCCCAGCTTGTACCAGCCCCATAAACGATACGCGGAGCGAGCGGGAATGTTATCGGGCAACACAAGCAGGGTTGCTCGTTCTTCTGGCCGACCGGCGAGCAGAGCGTCGTGTAAGAGTTTGGCATAACCACGTCGCCGGAACGCCTCACGGACCATGATCTCGTTCAGCGCGAACGTACGCCGCCCATCTTCGGTCAGCAGGGCGGGTTCGACGTCGTCTCGGAGACCCGACCACCACCGCGACCCTTGCGGCAGGGCGTAGCCCAATGCATAGCCGATGAGTTGGTCCTCGATGCGGCCGGCCACGGCTGAGAAGCCATCGCGCGAGGCATACGCAACGAGCCGATCCCAGTATCGTGGGACGGAAAAGAACGGGGTCTCGAGCTGTTCCTCGTAGACCTCGGTGTAGACCGCTAACAGTTCATCGCGATGCCTGTGCAGGTCTGCTGATTCGAGGCGCTCGACTGTAGTTGGCGTACTGGCTGTCACTGGGGCCCCGCCACGCTGGGGTAACGGGCAAGGAAGCCGGCGACGGCGGGAATCTCTGGGTACGCGGCGAGTTGGTGGGCGACGGCCTCCAACTCGGCGTTGACCCGCCAGCTCGCCACCTCCTCGGCTAGGTCGTCGAGTGCCTCGTTCGCAGCGTCCGCTGCGCCATCTGGCGCGCCGGCCGTGAGACGAGCGCGGGCCAGGCGCACCCGGTAGAGGGCACGGTTCCGTGCGTACCGATCGTCGTATCCAGCGATTGCCCGTTCGAGTAGCGTCTGGGCTTGGGTGGTCCGGCCAAGTTCGACTGCGCAGGTCCCTTCGATGCCGTCCAATTCGGCTGGACTGAGGAAGGTGCACCACTGCTCGGTTGGCTTGTCACCGTCGCGGTCGAGCACGCGCCTTGCCAGGCGGATCGCCGTGTCGGTGCCGCTCTGATCGGCCATCAATGCCGAGGCGATCGCCTTTCGGAGTTGCGGGACCGCACCCAACCTTGGAGGGCCGCCGATGGTCGATGTCGCATTCTCCGCTGCGGAAGCAAACCGGGATGCCTCGCGCGGCCGAGCAAGGGCATTTGCCTGGAGTGCCAGGTATGACAGCGTTGCCGTCTCTACCTCTCGGTCGCTGGCCTGGCGGGCGAGGGCTAACGCGTCGGTGAAGCAGTTCCGGGCGATCGTGTGCTCGCCCGCGTCGAGGGCCAGCCATCCAGCACACATCTGCACCCGACCTGTAGCTTTGAGGAGGTGACCCTCGACTGTGCCGGTGTACGTGCCTTGTTCCAACATGGCATAGCCGTCGTTGACTTTCGCGGTGGCTGCCTGCCACAGGCTGTCGCCGCCGTGGCGATAGTCCAGTCCGTACAGGCGCACGGCGGCTTTCGAGAGCCGCTCCGCATCGTGAGCGCCCACCCTGCCAGCATGGGCAACGGATGATCTTCCGACTCCAGTGCTGGCAACCGCCGCTGCCGTTGCGCCCCACTTGACCAGAGTTCTCCGCCTCATGTCGTCAAACGCTACTCCGGGGAGGTCGTTCGGGACACCACTGATCTCAGCGCATCCGGCTGCGGTACTCCTCGCGACCGGATCCGGCACTGCCCCGTAGCCCGACTGCGCAATCTGCCTTGACCATGTATCAATGTCTCCCCACCGCGCCCGCGCCGCGCCTGCGGCCCTTTCGGCCTGAAACTGCCGCTCCAGCTCCTGGAAGCGGCCATAGGCCAAGATCAGTTCACCACCGGCCCGAAGCAATGCGTCGCACCTGGCCCAGAAAGTGTGGTCGACGACCTGAGCGCCGCGCTCAACCCCCGCAATCGTGCTGCGCGAGGAGGGTACCGATCGAGCCAGGTCGAGCTGCGTGAGCTTACGTGTGGTTCGCCAGCCTGCAAGCTTCCTCCCGAGTTCCTTCTTGGCGGTGTCGACGTCCTGGGAATTGATCACCGAACCGGGCCTCCCGCCGTGGAGGGAACTTGACGGTCATGTCGGACCTCCGCGTCGAGGCTGTCCGACACAGCGCATGGGCACCCTAACCGATTGTGGCGACGCGGGTCGGCCGATTAGGACGGCACTTCACGCATCGACCTCGACACATCATCGCCCACGCACTCCGGCTACTTTGATCAAGATAAGGAAAGAACCTCATGCAGCCTGATCGCGGCAGAGTCCGTGTCGGAGACGCTCGACACTTCGGTGTCGTCGAGGGGGTCCGACGTGGGGCTCTCGGCACACCCAGGTGAGTTCGCAGCTTCTGGGATGTCCGTCGTCCACGGCGCGCCGCAACCAACCAGCCTTCACCTGCGGCGCCGCCCGAGCCGATCTGGGTTCGGTTCGAGCGAGAGGGCGGCCCGCCCTGCAAGGACTCCCCCGTCCCAATATCTGGGCTTTGACGCCGACACGATGAGTCATGATCAAAACGCGCCTGGACAGGGTGAGCATCCGTCGGACGGAGCAGGACGCGAGGGACGCTCGTCGCACGAGCACTATCCGAGCACCCAGACGTCCACAAGGGACTGAAGCACAAATGGACCGGCCCGTCGTTTCAGCACGTCAAGACCCTGTTTGATCTTGTGCGACCGACGGGATTCGGACCCCTAGACTCCTGTTCCGTAGTCAGATGGACAGCAATAGGGACAGTCGGCCACGGCCTTCCGCCTCTGCGTCTGTTGTCTACCTCGGCGACGGTCTGCGAAGTTGGGGGCAGGAGACAGTGGGGGGCTTGTGGAGGAATGGTTCGAGGGGCACCTAAACCTCAGTGCCGACGAACTGGGGATAGTCCTCGCCCTCGGGCTGCCGCTGCTCGCGCTGATCTCGAGGCGGACGCGAGTACTGGTAGGCCGAGCAGTTGGACACGTCGCCGTGGCGCTAGGGCGGCCGCAGGAGCGCTACCGGCGCTGGTTCCTGGGCGAGTACGGAACGCTCCGCAACATCTATCTCAACCGCGTGGAGACTCTTGACCTTGCTGACACGTACATCGCTTTGTCAGTGCAGGCCGAGGGTGAGGTCAGCGGAAGCCAGGTGCCCGCGACCACCCTGATGGGTCCGTCCGGGCCACACCGGATCCTCATCGTCGGTGATCCAGGAACCGGCAAGTCCACGCTACTCAGAGCCTATGGCTCTGGCGTTCTGCGACCCGGGGTCGGCGAGAGCGAGCTCAATCTGTTCGGCGGCACCAGCGAACTGCCCGTCCTGGTCACTCTCCGCCAAGTGGCGGACTCCCTGGTTCGTGGCGGACGCTTAGAGGACCACGTCCTCGGTGTGCTGGGCAGACGAAGCGGGGCCCGCAACGCTCGTGCCATGCTCCGCCGGCTGCTGCTGCAGGGTCGGATCGTCGTGTTGCTGGACGGGCTAGACGAGGTAGCTCGGCCGGCCTACGACGCGGTACGGAGCGCGATCTACTCCTTCGTCCACACTGCCGAGGACGCTGAGCTGCCGACTGGCCTGGCTCGCGTCGTGATCAGTTGCCGACGACAGAACTACCGGCAGATCGAGGAGGACTGGTCATGGTTTGCCACCACCTCGTACGCGATGGTCGCTCTGAATGACGCAGATATCGATCGGTTCGTGCAGCGGCGGGCGACTCAATTCACCGACGAGCGGAGCGGCGCCGCCTTTCTCGCCGACGTGCACGCTTCCGGAACAATCGAGCTGCACCGAGTGCCTCTGATCCTGACTATCTCGCTGGGCCTATATACACAGCTCGCCGCCTACGAGATCCCGCATTCGATCGGCAACTTCTACGACGAGATGGTGCGTGAGCTGCTTCGCCGGCATGACTTCCGGGCAGAGGGCCAACTGCGAATGAACCGGTATAAGACAGAAGACAAACACCGGTTCCTTCGGGAGTTGGCATTGCATTTGGCGCAGACCCGCACGTCGCCCTTCGCCGATTTCACCTACGGCGACCTACTTGCTTTCTGCGCTGCACAGCGGCGCAGAATGCCGAGGGTGGACGACGAACGCCGATTTGTCGACGAAATCATTGACCGGTCCGGCTTGCTGATGCGAACCACAGAGGAAGATCAGTTCGCCTTCGCCCACCGCGCCTTACACGAACACCTGGCGGCAGCGCAGCTGGCGAAGGACCCACAAGAAGGCTGCAAATTTCTACACGACCGTGCCGATGATCCACAGTGGCGTCAGGTTGCAGTTCTATTCTGCGGTGAAAGTCACCCTCACGTGGAAACATTTCTGCGCGGCCTCGCCGGCCTGTCGCCGGATCTTGCCTGTCAATGCCTGGCCACCGCAGAGGTATCTGCCGACGTCGCCGTCGATATGATCGAGACCGCCCGAACCCGCCGTATGCTTCCAGCGATCATGGAGGCAGCGAAATCGCCGGTCCCAGAAACTCGGACTCGGGCCCTACTCGCCCTGCAGGCCGAATTAACCGACCTTGCGACCAGTCCGGGTCGGCAGCGACGGGACCGGCTCGTTGCCGACCTGTTCAGCGGGCATCTCCCAGCAGCCGGAAAACTGCTCCTAAGCATGGCGGAACAAAGAACGCCGGCCATGGCTGCCGCAGTCACGCAGCTCGCATCAGCCCTGCCACCCGACGAGCAGACCCTGGTCGCACCGTTATGGCGTTGCCTGGCCATCCCAGGCATCGACCGCCACAGGGACCTCGCTCGTGAACTCATCGGACGGCTGCTAGTACTGGCGATGGACCCGGAGTGTGCCGCAACTCTAGAGCGTCTCCCGCCACTACGGCCGGACTGGCTAATCCCCGAGGACCTCGAGGCGGCGTACCCGCTGCGGCGTGGCCTATCTCCGGATTCGAACCTCGTCGTGCTTCTGGGTATGGGTCAGGCGTTGCGGATGCTCGACCAGGTCCCTCGGAAGAACCTCTACCTAACCGCACTAACTGAGCCCGGTCGCCCCCTCGCCCTAATCGAAGCGTCTCCATTCTGGTCCAAGGTTAGCTTGCACCGGATCGCCAAAACACTGTCCTATTCGGCCTTCTACGCCACCATCACAGTCAGCCTCGGCGTCACGATCCTATCAATGACCGGTCGCATCTCGATTGATCTGGAGCCGGCTCTGGCCGGGCTCGGAGCCAGCCTTTGCGCATTTACGATCATCGTGCTCGGACTCAGCACCTACGCAGCGCGTCGCTACTTCGACTACATCTACGGCGGGCGATTCACAAAGTGGTCTTATCTGCTGCCTTCTGTCAACCCGACCTTCGGCCTCCCCCGCATAGAGCAGCTTTGGGGACTGATGGCCGAGCGCCCTCAAATAGCGGCCACATATCGTCTTAGAAACTGGACACTTGAATCCGTCCCCGTCCTCCTGGTGCACCTTTCCACGACCGCTATCTACGGCCTACCTGCCGCAGCGCTGCTACCGCAGCCATGGCTCGTCCCATTCGTTGTGATCCCCGTCCTGTTGCTGTTCTACTGGTTACCGGCAACCGAACTCTGCGGTGAACACACCACCCGTCTGTTCCTGTCCTCGCGGCGCTTCCTCGGGATCTATCAGGACCCGGAAAGCCGCCACTGGGTCCTGCCCCGCACCAGTACGCCGCCCAGCCAGCGCCGACGCGCTGGGCCGCCATCTCGTTCCCTGACCGGGTCAAAGAACTAAGGCCACCAATCTCCGGAGAGAGCAGGAGGTCGTCGACCTGTAGGTCGGGCGGTCCGGAAATTGATCGTGAACGAGGGCTGTGAAAATGGCCCCGGGAGAGGGCTGCCACCGGGACAGCCGTCGCCAGCGGCGGCATGCCCCGCCCTGATGCGGGCCCCGCCCCCTCGTGGGGTGACGAAGCCCGCTGGTGCTGGGCTGCCGGCACACCATGGCAATACCGGCCAAGCCTACCGACAGCCCGGAGCCATCCCATCCTGCAGCACGCCGCGCTAGCTGGCGGCCTGCGGCCCCGGCCGTCGGCTCCATCGCCCCAGAACCCGGCTCACAACCACAAGAGGGTCCGGTGACAACGGCCTCCCCCCTCACAGGAGGGGTACGGACACGCCGCTGACCTCGGTAGCGCCTGCGACCGCCAGGGCGAACCTTCAGCAGGAGCACCCGCCTCTGCGCGGGTCACCTTAAGTCCCATAACTGGTGACGGCCCGCCTCTGAGGCGGGCCGTCACCGCGTCGCCCCTGCTCCGCCAACAACGCCGATCAACCACACCCAGTCCTTGGAGACCTCTCATGGCTACGCCCAAATCACGCCGATCCGGCATCGACAACCACTCGACGAACCGCCCTGAACCCTTCACCGCCAACAGCCCCAGCGATGATCTGCTGCTCTACACCCCTGCGGAGGCCGCCCATCGCCTGCAGGTGCGCGAGTCCTGGCTACGGAAGAAGGCCGCCGCACGCAAGGTGCCGTGCACCTTCCTCGGCAAACACCTGCGCTTCTCCCCCGCCGACCTCGCCGCGATCATCGACAACGCCGCCCAACCCGCCACCGGCCGACGCCCCCGCCGCAAACCCACGACCACCGTTCGGGACCGCGACTTGCCACCACCGCCGCAGCGAAGCGTCCATGCACACCGCGATGACCACACATCACGCGGGAGCAGCCCATGGCATGGATAGAACAACGAGGCACCAACTACCGAGTCCGGCTACGACTACCCGACGGCACCGTCGCCACCGACTCCGTCCACCCCACCCGCAACACCGCGGACATCCGCCGCAAGCAAGTCGACCTCGACCACGCCCTCGACACCTACCTCGACCCCACCCTCGGGCGCATCACCCTCACCGAATGGGTACAAATCTGGGAAGCCGGCCACATCGCCGGCGACGCCAAATGGGCCGCATACCGCAGCCACCTCCGCAACCACATCCTCCCCCGCTTCGGCGACACACCCCTAACCAAGATCACCCGCCAGACCGTCAAAGTCTTCGTCAAACAACTGAAAACCCACCTCGCCGACAGCAGCGCCGCCAGCGTCATGTCCCTACTCAGCCTCCTTATGCGCGAAGCCGTCGCCGACGGCCGCATCCCCCACAACCCCTGCCAAGGAGTCAAAGTCGTGACCCGCCAATCAGCCGAACGACCCCACGCCACAGCCACCCAGGTCAACACCATCGCCGGCCGCATCGAACGCCGCTCAGACCAGATCCTCGTCATCACCGCCGCCTACACCGGCATGCGCTGGGGCGAACTCGCCGGACTCGCCCGCAGCAACACCCACCTCGGCCACGGCCTCATCCGCGTCGACCCCGACGTCGGAGCGCTCCACGAAGTCCAAGGCCGCCTCTACCTCGGCCCACCCAAAACCGCCGGCTCCGCACGAGACATCCACCTACCACCCTTCCTCATCACCCTTCTCCACGAGGTTCTCAACAGCCACGACCACGACCAGGTCTTCTGCGGCGCCCGCGGAGCGCTCCTACGCCGGTCCAGCATGTCCCGACGCGTCTTCGGGCCGGCCGTCAACGGCAACCCACGCACACACACCGGCCCGATCATCGAGGGAATGCACTTCCACGATCTCCGCCACACCCACAAGACCTGGATGATCGAGGACGGCATCCCCGAGATCGCCCAAGCCCGCCGGCTCGGCCACCGCCTACCCGGCGTCAGGGACATTTACAGCCACGTCACACCAACCATGATCAGTGACGTGACACGGGCCCTCCAGGACCGCTGGCAAACCACCCAACCCACCACCACAAAGCACCGGCACCTACGCGCCGCATGATCCGGTGCCTGCCGCCAAACAGCGGGCGGGTCGGTGGATCTGACGGCCTCTCTTGTCAAGGCGTTGGTAGTAGAGAGGTCTCCGTGTCGTGGATCATGGTGCGGTAGACGACGTCGGCGAGACGGCGTTTCAGGCAGCGCATAGCTTTTTTCGGTCACCTTGTCGGCGAAGGACGGCCCGTCGCCCGTGGGTCTTGCCGGAGGCTCGTTTGCGCTGGTAGTAGTCCCGGCCCGGAGGCGCGCGTTTCATCTGCGCCGTGGCCATGACGTGCAGCGCGGAGTTCAGTTGCCGGTCGCCGGCACGGGACAGGCGATGCCGTTGGACGTCACCGGATGACACCTCTGTGGGCGCAAGCACCGTTCACCTCACACCGGCCGCGGGTACGGGCGCGGACGACGCGTGGATCGCTGGCTACCTGGATCAAGATCCAGGTGGTCTCGGCGTGGACAAAGACCGAGGCCGTTTCAGGCCGTGCCACTTGTCGATCTTTTGGTAGACCTGAATCCGTCAATTCACGCAAAGAATTCGAGTGAATACATTCCGTAGCGGCGCTGCTGGTTGACTGACCATGGTCTAGCTGATGTGGTAGGTCGTGCGGGGGACAAGGCGCTCCCTGAACGGTTGGTGTGTGCCACCCACCGCGACGTCACTGTACTCATTCCATTGTGTTTGTGTAGGCCGCGTGTTGGAGTCGCATGGAAAGGGGTGATCGGATGGCGGCTGCGAAAGCGGGTCCCCTGAGTGGACTGGTCCGGCGTGGCCTTGCGGCGATGAGCGATGGTGCCACCGCCGGCATCGACAGCGTCTCGAACGAGCACCGGCCGGTCGTACCTACTGCCCCGGCTGGGCGGCGGGCGCGGACGCTCGTCGCCGCGATCGTGGTGGGGGGCCTCTCGGCCATGGTTTCGGCGATCGTGACGATGGCGGCGGTGTGGCTGTTACTGGACAGCCGGAGCACCTCGACAAAGGGGCTCATCGTCTTCGTCGGGACGGCGGTGGGAGCCGCTGCCGGGGGCTGGTGGAGCCAGCCGTTGGTGGCACGCTCACTCGCCGCATTGAGCGGCAGGCGCGGCGATGCGTGAACTGAGGCGGTCATCGGCGGCGAGGCCGACTAGAGCGGCCGTTCTTCCCCGTTGACCTTCGGCTTGTAAGCCAGGACCGCAGCAGGTACGTCGCCGCGCCGATGCCCGTACCCACGCCCAGCGAGACCACGAGTTGGTCGGGTGCGACTCCGATGCCGGACGCCTTGAAGACGGCCACGAAGCCCAGGAGGACGAGGGCCAGAAGCAGCGTTGGCACGGTGAGGAAAAGCAAACAGACCCATGTGTGGGCCCAGAGCAGTCGGATCTCCTCGTCGAGGCTGCCGGTCGTGTTTGCCCGGCGCTCGTGGTAGTCGAAGAATATCGCCAACAACCCCGGGCGTGCCGCAGGCAGGCTCGGTTGAGCCAGCGGCGGTTTACCGTCCGGTCTCTGGCGGCCCCGTCCAGGGTGGCCCTCAGGAACCATGATCACCTGCTCCTCGACGGGAACGACGGCAGCGGCGGGTCGCGGTACCTGGCGCCGGTCATTGCGGGGGCACCCGGGTGTGACCGAGGCGGCGTTGGACTGTTTCGACTTGCGCGCCTGGAGCCGCCCGTCCCCCGGCAGCCCGTCCCGGGTCTCGCCGGGTTCGCGGGCATTCGGGGTGCCGCGTTTCCGGGGGGACACGCGCGGTCGGTCTGGCGACGGGTCGCCGCCCGCCTGGGGGGTTGTTGGCACCGCTTGAGCTCCGGTTCGGGAAGTCGACGTGACGTCGCACGGGGGCGTCTTTGCCTCTGGGGGCCAGGTCGGCGGTGGCGTTCTCCCAGGTCATCGAGGGATATGGATTTTGCAGCTAGCAGGTTGCACGGCGTTTCAACTAGCGTGAGATCGTACACGGGATGTGCGACTACCAAAGAGTGACACTCCACTAGTTACTACCCGATACAGAGTAGACCACCGTCGGTAGTCGTCTAGTCTCGCCGTGACACGGTCCACATGCCAATACGGGAGGAAACAGCCAAATGGGGCATGATGTCGATCCGACAGTCCAACGTCGACGGTTGCGGGTAGAACTCCGGCGGGCACGGGATGCGAAGCACCTGACCCAGAAACAGGCCGCCGGCGAACTCGGGTGGTCACCCGCGAAGATCATCCGAATCGAGACCGGTCAGGTGGGCATCTCGGGCACCGACCTGAAGGCACTGCTCGAGCTGTATGGGGTCACGGATCCCCAGCAGGTGGCGACCTTCACCGAGATGGCCAGGCAGAGCAGGAAGCAACACTGGAGTATCTACCGGGACGTACTGAACCAGGACTTCCTCATCTACCTGGGGTTCGAGGGGTCGGCATCCACCCTCCGGCAGTCCGAGTCCCTCATCCTGCCGGGTCTCCTCCAGACCGAGGAGTACGCACGCGCGGTCATCCAGGCGTTCAGCACGCCGGACACCTCCCCGCAACTCACTGACCGACAGCTCGAGGTACGAATGAAGAGGCAGGAGATCCTCCACCGCGACGACCCACCCGTCCTGTTCTTCATCCTCGACGAGGCGGTGATCCGACGCGCGGTAGGAAGCAGCACCACCGGCTCGAAGATCATGCAGCGTCAACTGAGGCACCTCAACGACATCGGCGGCAGGGAGAACGTCCACCTGCGGGTGGTGCGGTTCGGCCACGGCGTCCACATGGGGCTCAAGGGGCCCTTCGTGATCTTGGAGTTTCCCGACCCCGGCGACGACGACCTGCTCTTCCTCGAAAACGGCCCACACAGCGTCGCGACCCGCGACGACATGGGCGAGATTTCCCTGTACAAGAAGCAGTTCTTGGAACTGGAGGACTTCGCGTTGAGCGAGTCCGAGACCGCAGAGCTCATCGAGCAGGTACGCGCCCAGATGTAGGCGCACCCCGGGAGCGACGTCTCCCTCCACCGCCCAAGACGCGTCGACGCGTACCCGCCCGCGGATGAACGCCCTTCGTCGAAGCGCGCACCCCTCTAAGCCGCGGCGGGCGGGCTCGCCGACGCATCTCCACTTCAGCCGTCGCTCTACCTCATGCCGATTCCACCGCTCTTCAATCCCCGCACCATTGACATCCACGATTCTCGCCCTATGGCAAGAACCGGACCGGATCGGTCCTTCGAATCCCGCACGTGCACACCGTCGCCGGCACAGGCCACCTCGACGCAGTTGTTGTCGCCCGCCGCGCTTCTCGTGCTCTTCCGCCAGACAGAGATCGCCACGATTCAAGCCTCCAAGACGGTCATGTTCCATGACTTCCGGGGTGACGCCTTTGTGGACCTCTCGGGTGAATCACCCAGCAGGCGTGTTACGCACAGAGTGTAAGTAGTGGGTGCGGTTTCTACCAGGCGCCATCGTACGGTCCGGCAGCAACCACCTACGGTCAGTCACGCGTTCCGCTATGTTGACCTCTCGACCCGGCACCTCGAACCTGCCGGCTTACGCCTGGTTGATACGTGTTCGACACGACGAGAGAAGCACTCGATAACGCGAAGCGGCCACACGGGCCCGGTGAGGAGTTGTCATCTTCAGCGAAATGTCGAGCGGTCCGAATCCCCGTCCGGTGCGTGCGGCCGCCTCACAGAACGTGGAACTTCCATTTGTAACTTGCGAACTCCAGGTTGCGAAAAGACTCGCTTTTCGATGCGACCGTCAGGTTCGCCCGTACCCAAGCCGGCGTACCGAAGGCGGAATCGCCAGTCCACCCGAAAGAGGATCATCGTCCGACGCAGTACGCCGAGCAGAGACTCGCCTGTCCGCGACCCGATTCTGCAGATTCGGGGGCAAGCCTGACCTGGTCGAGGATGGTCATCGGGGCCCCGGTACCGGCGTTCCAGCCCGCCGGCTCGTACGGCGACACAATGACCCTTTTCCAAGCTGATCTTGCAGCTCGGGGCGGGTGTGGCGAACCCGGTGGTCGATAGGTGCGAGGCTCCGGATAGGACAGCCGTCGACCAAGACCCGAAGCTCCGACCGGGAGCCTAGCCATGCTGTTCTACCCCGCCACGATCCCGTTGTCCAGCCGAACCCTGAACCACCTCGCCGAACGCATTCGCGGTCACCGCAAGCAGTGTCGATCTCGGTGGCGGCGCCTCGACCCCGGCCGACAGGCCCTGCTCGCCCTGGCCCATCTGCGCAATGACGACACTTACACCCGTCTCGCGGCCGGCTTCGAGATCGGCGTCGCCACCGCCTGGCGCAACGTCCAAGAAGCGATAACCCTGCTCAGCGCAGCCGCCGACGACCTGGACACCGCGATGCGACGCATCCGTATGCTGGCGTACGCGATCCTGGACGGCACGCTGATCCCGATCGACCGGGTCGCCGACCAGAAGCCCTACTACGACGACGACCCGGCGACGAGTCATGTAGGAGTGCCGCAATGGGGACCGACCCTGTAGGGCCGGTGACATTCATGAGCAAGTGAGACGAAGTCCTGCTGCGGCGACTGTACGTTCTGGCATTCGACAAGCGCAGTTCCGGACCTCAGCACGCCCGCTCCCATCGGCCGGACGCGAGCGTTAAAACCTTGGATAGTCTGCAGCGGCCTTGGCGGGGCGCCCGTCGGGTGCGTCCACCGACGCGAGATGGACGGCGATCTTGGCCCCCGGCAGGCACTGGTAGCGGGCCTTCACCGGCGCTGCGGTTGCGGCGGCGCTCATCTCGTCGGCGTTGACCAGGGTGACCTGCGGGGCCCGGATCGTGACCGGGCCCAGCGCCATCCGGTGCTCGCCGCAGGTGACGGCGTACTCGGCGCCCACGGCGGTGAGCTCGCCGGGCTGCCCCGGATGCTGGTCCTGCAGGAAGGCGCCGATCGCGTCGGGCTTGACGGTGAGGGTGAGTACGTCGTCGGTGAGCGTGATCGCCTTGCCGTCGAGCAGCCGTGCGGCCAGCAGCAGGTCGGTGCGCTCCTTGGCGGTGATCTGCTCGGGGACCGGGAACCGCTGCCCGGTGTGGGCTTGGACTCGGTCGAGGGCGGTGATGAGGTCGCCGTCGTAGCGGAACGCCAGCAGGATTTGACCCATCTGTTCGGCGTCGACGTCGACGGGCGAGCCGAGCGGACGGTCGTTGAGGCGCACCTCGAGCCGGTCGGTGGGCTCGGCGTCGCGGAACAGCTGCAGGGCGGCCAGCAATTGGTATGGGTAATGCCCGGCCAGGCTCGTGCTGGTGAGGTGGGTGGTGATCGTGCCGCCGTTGTCCGGGTGTTCGGCCTGCAGGCAGGCCGTGAACAGGCCAACCCCGTCGCGCAGGATCATCCGGGCCCCGCGCTGGCCGGACGCGACCGAGTCGGCGTGCAGCGGGAGGCGGTCGCGAACGGCGCCGCCGGCGGTGACCAGGGCGAGGTGGAAGGTGGTGGCCGGGTCGAGCTGCGTGCCCACGGCGGCGATCAGGACCTGGTCGTCCGGCCCGGTCAGCCCCAGCACCTCCGCGATCGAGGAGGTGGCACTGTCGTCCGGCGGGATCAGGTATCGACCGTCGATAACCACCGCGCCGCCGTAGTCGCGGACTTCTGTGAGGCCCCGTCCGACCTCGTCGGTCGCAGGATCATCGGCGGACAGGTCGAACAGCGGCGGCAGCCCGGGCTCCTGGTGGGCGGTCTTGGGGGTGAAGAGCAGGGCGATACCGTCCGCGGTGGTGGTGACGTCCTGGCGCCAGGTGTCGGAGAACGCTTGGACCCGTTCGGTGAGCATCCGGATCCGGGCGAGGACCTCGGCCGGCGAGCGCAGCGCTTGGTCGGCCGCCACCGCGTGCGCCGCGCGCTGGTGGGCGGTGGCGAAGGCGAGCACGCGCTGGATCACGCGGTCCTGTTTCTTCGCGGCCCGGGCGAGCTTACCGGTCACTAGGGTGCCGGCGAATCGGTTGTTGCTCTTCTCGCGGTTGCACCGGCCGCAGATGGGCGCGAGATTAGCCGGCGCGTGCACGTCGAAGTCGGCGGGCAAATCGTGCCGGCGGATCAGGTCGGCCAGATGCTCGGCGGTGGCTGTGTGCGGCAGGATGTGGTCGATCTCGACGCTAGCGAACAGCACCGGCGTCTCGCACCAGTAGCAGCGCGACTGCCATTCTTCGAACAGCACGTGCCGCAGGATCCCGTTGTCTCCGCCCGACCGGTACCGGACGTCGTCGACCGTGCTGTAGGTGGTCACCACTACTCCCCTGACTGAGGGTCGGCATTCGCTGCTCAGGCCCGCGCGCCGGCCTCGACGTCGGATGCCTGTGAGCCGTACGCGCCGGGCAGCGCCGGCTCGCAGAGCTTGCACCGCTTCGGCGGTGACTGGCGCCGCGCCAGCCACGCGGTGAGCTCGCCCGGGGTCATCCGGGTGGAGGCTCCGCTCGATCGCAGGCCGAGCATCCCGTAAAATCCGTGGCCCTCGTGCACGTACTCCTGCAGCGTGCGGCCAGGATGCTGCACCTGCGGCTCGCGGGGCTGGCTGCGGCAGTTCCAGGCGTGGACCTTGCCGGACGAGCTGACGATGAAGGGATGGGACTCCGGGGTGAGCGCCGCCTGTTGCCGCTCTTCCTGCTCCAGCGCTTCCTCGTACTGGCGCATCGCGGTGGCGTACGACTCGGTGGCCTCGTCACAGCGGGGACAGCAGCCGCTGCGCTCGCGGAAACCGGCCATCATCTGCTGTAGCGCGGTCCGGAGGTCGTCTGGGCCGATGGTGCCGGCCTCGCATGCGGCTACGAGGCTCAGTACGACCGGCATGTCGATCATCCACCCGGCGCCGTCGCCGGTATCCGGTCCGAAGCCTTCGTAGAGCAGGGTGACGTCGTGCGTGGCATCGCCGATAGTCGCTTCGGCCCGGAACTGGCAAATCGACACCTGCGAAGGGTAGCCGGGGTGTGCCGCTGCAGGGTTGCGCGGGACGGCGCGGCGGTTGCAATCCACACCGGATCTCGGTTCCGGCCGGGGGTGTGAGTCTCGTAAATCCGGCCCCCGGGCTGTGGCGTACAGATTTGTGCGACCCAGAACGACAAGCGGCGACGACGATCCCGACTGTGAAGGACCCTTGCTGTACCAGATCCTGCAGATGCTGACCCAACTCGCCCGCGACAACGGCGCCAAAGGTCGAACTACTCGTGCTCCGGACCCTAGCGGCGACCCACCTCTCCCGGGTGAAACGCCACGCCGTCCATAGAAGCGTCCACAGACCCGGCTTAGCTACCTCGGACGGTTGTCGCGCTGTAGGTGCCGGCGATCTGGCCGGCGGCGAGATGGTGTTGATGTAGCTGAGCCGCGACCGTGTCGGGATTGGCCCACTTGCCGGAAGTCGTCAGGGCAACTGCGAAGGCGGTTACGGCTTCGCGTAGGCGCTGCAGGCAGTCGGGAGTCATGATTCGGGTGTTCGGCGGTGCGGTGGCGTTCGACTCCAGCATCCGGGTCGGATGTACCAGGACCGGGGTGGCGGCGCAGGTGTAGTCGTAGTTCTCAGCGAACCAGTTTGCGGAGTGGGCAAGCTGCTCCACCTCGCTGCGCCAGATCTTGTTGCGGGTGCTCTGCACGCCGGACTTCGCTTCGAGCAGCAGATAGCGAAGATCGCCGAGCGCCCACAGCACATCGGGTCCATTGCCGGAGTCACGCTCGGGACGCTGGGCGGTGAAGCCGAGGTGCTCGCCTAGGTGCTCCAGCGCGGCTTCGAACTCCGGGACGCGTTCGGGGTCGAACACGAGATCGTCCAGGAGCGCCTCGAACCCCAGCCGCAAACTGTTGGCGTCGCTGTAGGCAGCGCTCAGGTGCTTCGCTGCCTGTACCGCCTGGGCGTGGCCGGCCTTGAGCCGCTGGTAGCTGACCCCCTCCCGGGGACGCAGGACGTAGCGGTTGAGCTTCAGCGAGCCCGCCAGGGTTCGCTGGGCCTGTATCTGGTCGGTGAAGTGCTGGTAGGCAGCGAGCTGCTCCTGCAGCCACCCCTTGTGTCGATCATCGACGGCGACACTGACCGCCTGGCTCATCTCGGTCGCCGCCGCCGAGTACTGCCCGACGGCGGCATGGTTGAACGCCCGGCGGCGGTGGATGGCGACGGGGCTAACCGAGCCGGCACCATAGACGACGTCGGCGAGCACGTCACGCGCGGCGGTCACCCAGCTGCGATCGCGCTCGAGGACCTGATCGATGACGGCGGCGAGGTCTGCCATGCCCCGGCCAGCCAGCGCGGCGGCGACCTCTCGGGACAGCTCAAGCTGCGCTCGGGTGGCCGGGCCGAGTTTCGCCCGGTTCACGGGGGAGGCGATGCGCTGGGACAGCTTGGCGCCCATCAACAAGACCGCGCAGTAGTCGTTGGTCGAGCGCACACCACGCCCCATGCCTTGCTCAATGCGCTGCAGCTGCCGGCCTACCATCGCTTCGGAGTCGCCGAGCACCATCCGTTCCCGACGTTCCATGCCGCCGTAGGACTCTGGCAGTCCATCGATGACCAGCACGCGGCAGGCGTCTTCGGGCAGGTCGATGCCGTCGTACTTGTTGACCAGCACGACAAGGCCGACCGGGACGCTGCTGCGCAGCTCCGCCACGACCTCGGCGATCTGGTCGGCGGTGGAGGCCGTGACGTCACTGTAGGGATCCCAGAGTCGCGCCCGGTAGTGGCTGGGTGCCAGGACAACAACGTTGCGGCCGGCGTCGGCGAAACTGCGCGCGGCCGCGCGTACCTCGTTGTCGCTGATGGTCGCGTTCAGCTCCTGCGGGGCAAGGATGAGCCGGTCGCCGAGGTACCCGCCGCCGGCCGGGGTGATCGGCGTGGCGACGCTAGTGGGGTTAGCGTCGAAGTCGGTGACCAGGACGCTGTCATCGGCGAGAGTAGCGGTCAGATACACCCGGCGCCGAGCCTTGTCGAAGCTGACGATTTGATCAATCGGTGGGCACGGCGGCCGAATCTCCACCGCGTCGGCGGTCAGTACCACCTGGCAGACGGGCAGGATGCCCTTGACCAAGGGCCACCTCCACTGCACCGCCTCGTCTTCGCGCAACGAGTGCAAGATCGCTGCTACCGCGTCCAGCCGGGCGGTCCACAGCCAGAACGGCACCGGCACCACCGCGTTGCGCAGCCCGTCCTCGATCTCGAGGAACGCGGCCGGGTCCGTGCGTCGAAGTTCCGCCTCGAACAGCTCCACGAGCTGCCGGTACGCGGGCAGTTGGCTGCGCACGCGCAGAGTCGTCTGCTCCTCCAGCACGCTGAGCGCGGCGTGGGTGTCATCGACGACGGCCGTCCCCACATCGATGATCGACTGAGTCCCGCCAGGAGACCCGAACACCGTCTTGCCGTTGATTAGCCGCTTGATGCTGATGACGCAGATGGCCTGGCCGTCAGCGAACCGTGTCGACCGCGGATCGGTGGTGACCTCCAGCCCGAGGTCACGAGCCTGCGCGGCAGCCTGATCCGCTAGGTATGGGTCGGGTGCTACGTACAATGCGGGTCCAGCGTCCTCGTGCAGGCTGGACTGACAGACCACCAGCCCGACCACGGTCTTGCCGCCCCCAGTGTTCATTTTGATCACCAGGTCACGTTCCGTGCGGCGGGCGAACCAGCTCTCCAGGACTTGTCCCTGGGGATCACGAAGGAACTGGTACCGCTCGGCCCGGTCGGGAAGCGCCTCAAAGAGCTGGCGTGGATC
>NZ_JADPUN010000245.1 GCF_015690345.1 Plantactinospora alkalitolerans
TTAGGCTCCGGTCTCGTGGGCTCGGAGATGTGTATAAGAGGCAGCCGCCGGATCGCTCGGTCGGCCGGGCCGACCGAGGGGCGGGGCCGGCACGACCGGTGGCCGGTCCGGCGGTCCGGGTGGCACCGCCGATGGTCGGGGTTCGCCGGGTCGGGGCGGCAGACCAGGCTCTGCGGAATCCGCCGCGCGCCGGTCCGGTACCGGTGCTCCGGGCGGCGGTGCGGCGTCGCCACCCCGGCCCCGAACCGGCTCGGCCGAGGCCGCCGGGTCCATCCCCGGTGGCGCCGTCGGGCCGCCGGAGTCCGGTCCGAGTTCCGGCAACCGGTCGTACGCGCTGGGCGGACGGACGGGTGGGTCGGCGGAGGTACCACCGGCCGGGCCGATGTCGGCCTGCTGCTCCTTGGCGGTCCGCAGGTCGGCGATCCAGCCGAGCTCCTCGCCACTGACCTCCGGCTCCTCGGGTACGGCTGCGGGTTCCGGCTTCCCCCGTCCCCAGCGGCGGCCCTTGCCCCGTGGTTCCCGCCGCTCGTCGTGGCCGTCCTCGCCCCGCTCCGAACCGCGCGACTTCACTGGTGTTCCTCCCCCGCGGATGCCCCGCCGCCGTCTGCCGTCACCGTGCCGTTCACGGCCCCTTCCGTCACCCTGCCCGCGTCGGCCGGCTCGCCGGCCGGTACGTCGACGCTGGTCGGACGTGCCCCGTTCGCCGGACCTACGCCGTTCGCCGGACCTACGCCGTTCGCCGGGCGTACGCCGTCGTCGGCCGCCGGGGCGGGCTGTCCGCGGATTATCCGGCGCAGCAGGGGCAGCCGGGTGCCGACCGCCCGCTCCGCGCCGTGTGCTCCAGGCTGGTAGTAGTCCACCCCGACCAGATCGTCCGGCGAATACTGCTGGGTCACGACCCCCCGCTGGTCGTCGTGCGGATAGCGGTAGCCGGTGCCGTGTCCCAGTCCCCTGGAACCGGCGTAGTGGGCGTCGCGCAGCGCCCTGGGCACCGCGCCACCCCGCCCGGCGCGTACGTCCCCGATCGCCGCGCCGATCGCCGTGGTCGCCGAGTTGGACTTGGGCGCGGTGGCCATGTGGATCACCGCCTGGGCGAGATTGAGTTGCGCCTCCGGCAGGCCCACATACTCCACCGCGTGCGCGGCGGCGGTGGCCACGCTCAGTGCACCCGGGTCGGCCATCCCGACGTCCTCGCTGGCGAAGATGACGATCCGGCGGGCGATGAACCGGGCGTCCTCACCCGCCACCAGCATCCGGGCCAGCCAGTGCAGTGCGGCATCCACATCGGAACCCCGCATGCTCTTGATGAACGCGCTGACCACGTCGTAGTGCGCGTCCCCGTCCCGGTCGTAGCGGACCGCCGCCACGTCGACCGCCTGCTCCGCGGTGGAAAGGTCGATCACGGTGCCGCTCAGCGCCCGCGCCGACCCGGCCGCCGCCTCGAGCGCGGTGAGCGCCTTGCGTACGTCGCCGCTGGCTAGCCGGACCAGGTGGTCCTCGGCGTCCGGGGCGAGGGTCAACGTGCCGGCCAGTCCGCGCTCGTCGATGACGGCACGGCGCAGCAGCCCGCGTACCGCCTCATCGTCCAGCGGCTGCAGGGTGAGCAGTACGCACCGGGAAAGCAGTGGCGAGATGACCGAGAAGTACGGATTCTCGGTGGTCGCCGCGAGCAGCGTCACCGTCCGGTCCTCGACCGCGGCCAGCAACGAATCCTGCTGGGTCTTGCTGAACCGGTGCACCTCGTCGATGAAGAGCACGGTGGGGCGGCCGCCGGCCCGGCGTTCGCGACGGGCCGTGTCGATCACCGCACGTACGTCCTTCACCCCGGCCGACAGTGCCGACATCGCCACGAACCGCCGCTCGGTGGCGCTCGCCACCAGGTGCGCGATGGTGGTCTTGCCGCTGCCCGGCGGGCCCCACAGGATCACCGACATCGGCGATGTCCCGGTCACCAGTTGCCGCAGCGGTGCGCCCGGTGCGAGCAGATGGTCCTGACCGATCAACTCGTCCAGGCTGGTCGGACGCATCCGTACCGGCAGCGGCGAGTCCGCGGAGGGTACGGTGAAGCCGTCGGCGCCGGTCCCGGCCGGTGCGGTGCGCCCGCCAGCGGGATCGACGAGTGAGAATAGGCCGTCGGACTCCATCACGAAGACAGTACCGGCCCGGTTATCGGTGCCGGAAATGCACCGATAACCGGGCCGGTCGCGATCCGGCGCAAATCAGCCCCGACCTGGCCGGCGGCCTCGGTACCACCGACCGCCGCCACCACCCGCGCTGCCCGGGCCACGTCCCACCCCGGCAAGGTAGAGGGCGAGGCAGAGCAGACCGATCAGCACCAGAGTGGGGAAGTTGAACAGGTCAGGGGCACCAAGGTTCTCGTCGAACAGGTCCAGCAGCAGTGCGAACGCGAAAACGCCGGCGGCGATGTAGGCGAGCATCAGTTCCTCCCGGTGGGGGTCCCAGTAGGTCGGCCAGGATGTACCCGACGGCAACGTCCGCCAATCCACCCCCCTGCCCGCGTTGCCGAACAGATATCCGACAACTTCCGACGGCGGGCCCGCGCCGATCGGTGCTACCCGAGGCTCGGGCTGCCCGACTCGAGCGGGCGGTCCTGCGTGGCGCCCCGCTGCCGGACCAGGTCCGGTCGATCCGTCGGCGACGCGCCGGACGGCCGTCGAGCCGCCCACCAGGCGGGCAGGTAGAGCGGGGCGGCGGCGGCCAGCACCACGGCTCCGACCAGCATCGCCGTGCTGACCGTGGTCGCACCGGCCAGCGCGGTCAGCAGTACGCCACCGAGCGCGCCGGCCGGCTGGGCCACCATCGAGTTGAGCGAGACGACGCTGTTCCGGTACGGACCGTCCACCTGCCGGTGCAGCAGTCCCATGTGCATCGGATTGGACGCACCGTGCACCGCGTAACAGAAGAGGTAGGCGGCGATGATCCCGGCCGGCCCGGCCAGCAGCGCCATCCCGACCACGGTCGCCCCCTGGAGAATCCGGAGCAGCGCGGCGCTCAACGGCACGCCCAGCCACCGACTGGCGTACGCGATCGCCGCCGCGCCGCCCGCCGAGGCGAGCCAGGCGGCGGAGGCGGTCGGACCGAGCAGCGCCGCCGCCCTCTCCGGATTGCCGAGCACCTCGGCCAGGCGTACCGGGAACAGCACCTCGAAGGTGACCATGCCGAAGCCCCAGAACAACTCGACGGCGACCAGCGCGAGCACGATCCGGGACCGGCGCAGCAGCCCGAACGCGCCACCGATCACGCCCGGTACCGCCCGCAGGGAGCCGCGCAGCGTGCCGACACCGCCGGTCGGACGTACCTCGACCAGCAGCAGGAGCAGGGCGATCAGGGCGACGATCTCGAAGGCGATCGCGACCACCACCGGCAGGGTGAGCGCGCTGACCGGGCCGACCGGGCCCAGCGCGACCAGGCCGCCGCTGGCCAGTGCCCCGGCGCCGAGGCAGATGCCGAGGACCACTCCCCCACCGCTGAGCCCCCGTTCGATCGGGGCGTCGGGGTCGGCGGCCAGCGCGGCGTCGACGTACCAGGACTCGAGTGGGCCGCTGTCCAGGGCCCGGAAGATCCCCATCAGCACGAACGTCAGGAAGAACAGGACGACCGAGTCGGCGACCACGAACAGGATCAGCGAACCGAGATTGATCAGCCCGGCGGCGACCAGCACCGGCTTGCGGCCCAGCGCGTCGGCGAGACCGCCGGTCGGCAGTTCCAGCGCCAGCACCACCAGTCCCTGTGCGGCGGCGACGAGGCCGATCTCGGGCAGGGTGAGCCCTCGTTCCAGCAGCAGCAGGGTCAGAACGGGGATCAGGAAGCCGATCGGCAGCCACCGGAGTCCGTGCAGCACCAGGTAGCGGCGTCGGGCCTGACGACCGGTCAACGCGGTCACGGCGTCTCCTCTTCGTCGGGGCGGGCGAGCGCGATCGGCCCGCGCACCGGAAAGCTGTGCCAGTACAGGAGCACCTGTTCGGTGCCGTCGCCGGGCTCGGCCGGGGTGTCGACCGCCGGGAACGTGTGCCGGTAGCGGTCGATCACGGCGTACAGGTCGTCGTTGAGCTGCCGGAGCTGCTGCGGAGTCAGCCGGAGCAGGAAGTCGGAGAGGCCGACGGCGTCCCGCCACTCGACGGGGTAGTCGTGCTGGTTCGTGATCCAGCGTTCGGCCTGGTCCGCGTGGATCCGGAACGCGTACCGGTAGAGCCAGTCCGCAGCCGCTCGGGCGTCGGGGTCGTCGTCGAAGTCGCTCGCGCTCCAACTGCTGAGTTGATGCTCCGCCCGCCACCAGCGCTGCCGGCCGGTGCCCCGGTCGGGCTCCTCCACCACGAGGCCGACGTCGGCGAGCTGACGCAGGTGGTAACTGGTCGCCCCGGAGTTGGTATGCAGCGCCTGGGCCAACCCGGTCGCGGTGGCCGGACCGTGCGCACGTAGCTCGACGAGCAGCCGGAGGCGGAGCGGATGGGCCATGACGCGGATCTGCTCGCTGCCCAGCCGGACCTGGGAGGAGCTGTTCTCGGGGTTCGATGGTGAACTCGACACCCATGCACAATACTTGTGCACAGATACTATGCACAATAGTTGTGCATAGCTTGCAGGTCGAAAACGTCTGGCGGGCCCCCTGGGGGCCCGTCAGACGGCGGGAAGGAGTTCGTTGACACCCCGAAGCCGGGTCTTCAGCAGCGCCCCGGCCCGGCGCAACGCCGAGGCGGGCACGGATGCCACCCGCCTCGGCCGGAAAGCCCGGCACCGCACGGATGTGCCGGCCGGGTCCGTGGACCCGGCCGGCACACCGTCAGCAGGCGCCGTACCCATCTGGTCGCGACCGGCGACCCCGGTACCGCTCAGCCTCCCGGGAAGGCATCCGGGTCGACGTCGCTGGTCTGCGCGTTGCCACCCGCCACCGGGGTCAGCGTGATGGTCCAGATCGTGTACTGGCTGGAGGTGGTGCTGAACTTGAAGGTGTCCTCGAACCGCGAGAAGTCGCAGTCGCGGCTGAACGACTTGGCCTTCGCGTCCCAGTCCTTGCCACTGGTCATGTAGATCCGGTACGTGCCGTCCTTGATGCTGGAGACCGTGAGCTTCCCCTTGGCCCGGACGTACACGCTCACGGTCGGGCTCTTGGCGCTGCCGAGCACCACGTTGATCACCGCGTCGGTGCTGCCACCGTTCTCGATCTTCAGCTGTCCCTGACCGCTACGGACCCGCTTCAGGAACGTGCCGTTCTTGAGCCGCCGGTTGGTGTCCGTGGCCTTCTTCGGCACGAACGAACCGACCTGGTACGGCTGTGCGGGATCCGCCGCCGCCAGCGCCTGCTGCGCGGACCGCACGTCCTCACTCGCCGCTTCCCGGCCGAGCCGCGCGAGCGCCGACGAGCCGAGGCAGACCTCGCCGGCACCGGCGGCCGAGCCCGTCTCCGCCACCGAGTCGCCCAGGCCCTCCAGCCCACGGAGCAGATCGGCGTGCGCCGTGGCGGCGTTCGCCGGCGGCACCACCTTGGAAAGCGCCTCGATCTGCTGGTTGAGCGCGGTTTCGATGCCGTCGACCGCCGAACCGACCGCCTTGGGGTTCTTCGCCCCGGCGAGCTTGGTGAAGGCGGGCGCCACCGACTTGTCGACCTCGGCCAGCAGGGCCTGATACTCCTGGGCGCTGATCGGCTGGGCGCCGGCCGGCGTGTCCTTGCCGGGGCCGGAGGCGGTCTTTCCGGGGCCCGTCGAATCGTCGCCGTTCATCCAGAGGAGCAGCGGCACGGCGAGCGCGATCAGCAGCACCACGGCGACCGCGGCGCCCACGATGACGAGAACCTTGCCCCGCCCGGACTTGGCCGGCGGTGCGGGTGGGAAGGCGCCGAACTGCGGCGGCCCACCGAACTGCGGCGGTCCACCGAACTGGGGCGGTCCACCGAACGGAGCGGTCGGCGGCGCCGACGTCGGCGGGACCGGGCCCGTGCCGTACGGAGAGGTGGGCGGGGCCGACGTCGGCGGCGGAGTCGCACCGAACGGCGCGGCTCCGAACTGTGGTGGGATCGCACCGCCTCCGCCCGGCACGATTCGGACCTGCACGTAGGCGTCCCGGGGTGGTCCCCCGGGCATTGTCGCGGGTCCGATGCCGGGCAGTCGGAGGACGGTACCGTCGCTGAGTCCGGCCGGGATACGCAGCGGCATGCTCTGTCCGGACCACGGCAGGACGACGGTCCGAACGATCTCGGACCCCGCCTCGCTCGGGTCTATGTCGATAATCAGATCAGGGTTGGGCGCCATGGTCCGAGTATGAGCATCCGGGGCAAGTCTATTGACGGCCACCCCCGGCCGACCAGATGTCGGCCGGGGACGAGCCGGACGAGCCGGACGAGTCGGTCAGGAGGGTTCGACCGGAGCGGCCACTCCCGCCGTCCCGCCCTGCGGCGCGGCGGCAGTCTTCGGCTTCGCGTCGATGCCCGCCTCCGTCCGCTGCTGCGCCGTGATCGGGGTCGGCGCGCTGGTCAGCGGGTCGAATCCGCCCCGGGTCTTCGGGAACGCGATCACCTCGCGGATCGACTCGGCACCGGCCAGCAGCATGCAGACCCGGTCCCACCCGAACGCGATGCCGCCGTGCGGCGGCGGGCCGTACTTGAACGCCTCCAGCAGGAACCCGAACTTGTCGGTGGCCTCGTCCGGCGTGATGCCGAGCAGGTCGAAGACCCGACGCTGTACGTCCGCCCGGTGGATACGGATCGAGCCACCGCCGATCTCGTTACCGTTGCAGACGATGTCGTACGCGTACGCCAGCGCGCGGTCCGGAGCCTCCTCGAACCGGTCCACCCAGTCCGCGTTCGGCGAGGTGAACGGGTGGTGCACGGCGGTCCAGCCGCCCTCGTCCGTGCGCTCGAACATCGGCGCGTCCACCACCCAGCAGAACGCCCAGGCGCTCTCGTCGACCAGGCCCGCCCGCTTGGCGATCTCGATCCGGGCCGCGCCGAGCAACTCCTGCGCCTCCCGCCGTTCCGTGCTCGCGGCGAAGAAGACCGCGTCTCCCGGCTTGGCCCCGACGGCGTCGGCCAGCCCGGTGAGGTGCTCCGTGGAGAGGTTCTTGGCCACCGGTCCCCGGGCCTCGCCGGACTCGGCGTCGAGCACCACGTACGCCAGGCCACGGGCGCCGCGGGCCTTGGCCCAGTCCTGCCAGCCGTCCAGCTCCTTGCGGGTCTGCCCGGCACCGCCCGGCATCACCACCGCCCCGACGTACCCACCGGCGTTGATCGCGCCGGCGAAGACCCGGAACTCGGTGCCGCGCAGGTAGTCCGTCAGCTCGGTCAACTCGACCCCGTAACGGAGGTCCGGCTTGTCCGACCCGTAGCGGTCCAACGCGTCGTGCCAGGTGATCCTCGGAATCGGCTGGCTGATCTCGTGCCCGGCCAGCTCCCGCCAGAGCGTGCCGACGATCTCCTCGCCGAGGTCGATCACGTCGTCCTGCGTGACAAACGACATCTCGATGTCGAGCTGGGTGAACTCCGGCTGCCGGTCGGCCCGGAAGTCCTCGTCCCGGTAGCAGCGGGCGATCTGGTAGTACCGCTCCATCCCGCCGACCATCAGCAGCTGCTTGAACAACTGGGGAGACTGCGGCAGGGCGTACCAGGTTCCGGGTTGGAGGCGTACCGGGACCAGGAAGTCCCGCGCGCCCTCCGGCGTCGACCGGGTCAGGGTCGGGGTCTCGATCTCCAGGAAGTCGCGGTCGTGCAGCACGCCCCGGGCGAGGTGGCTGGCCCGGGACCGCAGCCGCAACGCCCGGGCCGGACCGCCGCGACGCAGGTCGAGGTAGCGGTACTTGAGCCGTACGTCGTCGCCGGCCTCCACCTGGTCGTCCACCGGCAGCGGCAGCGGCGCCGCCTCGGAGAGGATCTCCAGTCGGCTGACCGTGACCTCGATCTCGCCGGTGGGCAGCTCGGGGTTGTCGTTGCCCTCGGGGCGCCGGGTCACCTCGCCGGTGACCTTGATGCAGAACTCGTTGCGCAGCGCGTGGGCCGAGTCCATGCCTTCCCGGAACACCACCTGCACCACGCCGGAGGCGTCCCGGAGGTCGACGAAGATGACGCCGCCGTGGTCCCGCCGACGGGCCACCCAGCCGGCGAGGGTCACCGTGGTGCCGGCGTGCGCCGCCCGCAGGGTGCCGGCGTCATGGGTACGGATCACGACAACTGTCTCCTCACAAGTAACCGGGTGGTCCGGACTGCTGCCCCGACATTCTGTCAGGACGGTCCGAACCGCCCGGCGCCGGTCAGCTCGTCCCATGGACCGGCACCGACCGGATCCGGACGACGCCACGAGCCACGATCGGTACGATCCGGCGCCAGGCCACCGGTCCTTCGTACTGGCGTTCGACCAGGGTTATCATGACCGCATGACAGTCGGCGCCTACCAGCCCTCGATGCTGGACCTCGCGGCGGACGACGGCATCGTCGGCGACGGCGCCGGACTCGGCCCACTCGCCGGGCGGATCCGCCGGCACGAACTGAGCCGTGGCGCCTGGGTCGACCACCTGCCCGGCTGGGTCCACGGGTCCGACGCGGTGCTGCACACCCTGCTGACCGGCGTCGACTGGCAGGCGGAGCGCCGCCGGATGTACGACGGGGTGGTCGACGTCCCACGCCTGCTCCGCTGGTACGACGGGAACGAGCCGCTACCGCACGCGGTGCTCACCGAGGCCCGGCGCAGCCTGACCCGGCACTATGCCGCCGAGTTGGGCGAGCCGTTCGTCACCGCCGGAATGTGCCTCTACCGCAGCGGGCGGGACAGCGTCGCCTGGCACGGTGACACCACCGGCCGCTCGGCCCGCGAGGACACGATGGTGGCGATCGTCTCCTTCGGTGCGCCCCGGCCGCTGCTGCTACGCCCGCGCGGCGGCGGGACCAGCCTGCGTTTTCCGGTCGGTCACGGTGACCTGGTCGTGATGGGCGGCTCCTGCCAACGGACCTGGGAACACGCTGTCCCGAAGACGTCCCGCCCGGTCGGCCCCCGGGTCAGCGTGCAGTTCCGGCCCGTCGGCGTCGCCTGAACCAGCGCGCCGCTCCCGGCCCGCCGGCGTCGCCTGAACCAGCGCGCCGCTCCCGGCCCGCCGGCATCGGCCGAACCGGAGCCGTCATCCCCGGTAGACGTCGTCCTGCACGCTGCGGGTGTCCGAGACGAGGGTGCGGAGCTGGCCGAGCGTCGCGTTCGGGGCCAGGATCGCCGACCGCCATCGTCGGATCAACGCGGTCGTCTCCCAGACCGCCGCCCGAAGGTCGGACACCTCCCGGGCCGCCTTCTCCACCTCCTGCCGGGCGACGACCGTCTCCGCTTCCAACTCCGCGACCCGGAGCTTGAGCGGTTGGACCAGGGTCAGCGCGGTGTCGGTCAGTACGTCGGCAGCCTCGGCGTTGAACTTGCGGCGCTGCAGCAGCACCGCGGCCATGGCGCCGACCCCGCCGGTGCCGCCGAGAATTCCGACGATGGAGAGGAGGATCTGCACCCAGGCCGGGCCTGCATGGGATGACGCTGGCGCGATCACCGGGGATCCCTTCCTACGAGAAGTGGTACCTCGGCGACGGCGACCGATCGTGGGCTGCTGTCGAAACCGATCAGCAGGCTCCCGCACAGCACCGCGGTGACAAGTGACGTCACCTCGAAGGGGTGCCGTCCTGACACCATCCTGATGGCACCCACGGATCAGCCCTGCCCGGACGCGAGCACCGGATGACCGTTGTCGAACCAGACGTTGCTGGGCTCCCAGGTGACGCCCGGGTGGGCGGGCCGCCCGATGATGCCGTACCGGTAGTTCCGGCCGAACACGTTGTGCCGGAAGACGACCGCCGACGCGATCAGATCGGGACGGATCCCGATCGTGTACGCACCGCCGTTGCAGTAGTTCTCCTCGAAGCGGAGGTTGCGCACCGCCGTGCCGAGGGTGAGGCACGAGTTCATCGTCTCCGACGTGCTCGGTCGGTAGGCGTCCAGCCGGTTGTGCCGGAGAACGACATCCGTCGCCCCGGCGACACGTGCGCAGTCGTTGTGCGATGCCGGTATCCGGACCAGATCGTGGATCCACGAGTCGAGGACGTTGGTCCGGGAGCCGAGCCAGATCCCCTCCGGTACATGATGGAGGTTGACCCGGCGCAGCGTGTAGTCGTCGAAGCAGACGCCGGCCGGCGGTCTTCCCCGGCCGTCGATCTCCACGTCCTCGATCACGAGGTTGACCGCCGAGTCGAAGGTACGGATCGGAAACGCCGGGCCGTCGGAGATGATCCTCGAGCGGCGGATCGTGACGTTCCTGGCGTAGACGCTGACCCGGCCGGTGATGTTGAGGTTCGTGACGACCTGCCCGTCTCGTCGCAGGTCCAGAGAACCGGACGACGTCAGGGTGGTGTTGGCGGGTACACCGGTGGTGGCGGGTCCGGGCCAACGGGTCAGCGGAACGAGCGGTGTAGGCATGGGTCTCTCCCGAAAGACCTTGCGGGCGCGAGCCTCCGCGCCGGATGAGGTTTCCCGACGCCGCTCCGTCCGCCCGCAGTTCTCAAGGGCATGAGCCCCTGACCGCTGGGCGGGCCGCCAGGCCGGTGATCGACGAAACTCCGTCGCCCGGATGTCACTCAATGTTACTGGTGTACCGAGCTTGAGACACATGTACGAGCAGGCAGATCACCGACAGACGACGCTGGTCGGGGTCAGCGTTGTTCCGCCCGCTGTTCCCGTTTCGCCTGGCGGAGCTTGTCCCAGCGCTCGATGAGCACACCCATCTCCGCCTCGACGAAGAGCAGGAAGTCCCGCATCTCGGCCAACCGCTCGCCGGATGGCGAGGTCTCGTCGCCGACGGCCAGTACGCCCTGGTGCATCATGGCGGCGAGCTTCTGGTAGAGCCCGTCCCGGATGCCCTGCGCGTACCAGGCGTCGCCGAGGGCGCGGTACCGGTCCCGACGGGAGTTCGGGACCGGCTCCCGGACCGCCAGGCCGACGTGCTGGAGATAGCGCACCGCGCCGGAGACGGCGGCCAGGCTCACCCCGAGCCGCTCGCTGATCTCTCCGGCGGTGAGGCCGGGCTCGTCGGTCACCATCAGCGCGGCCAGCACCCGCGCCGGCATCCGGGGTACGCCCAGATCGCTGAAGGTCAGCGCGAACTGCTCGACGAAGCGACGCACCGCTTCCTCGTCCCGCCGGCCCTCAGTTCGGGTCATCATCGTCCTTCTTTAGTTTGTGAAGATCGTGTAATTCTGCCTCAACAACGCGTCAGCCGGCCAATGCGTCGCCTCAGGGGTGTAAGGAGGGGGCCCTTCTTCTACAGAAAACGATAAGAAGGGCCCCCTCCTTACACCCGAGGGTCAGGGCGCGAGGTCGCGGCGCCGGAAGAGGGCCATTCCGGCCGCGGTGAGGGCCATTGCTACGACCGCCAGCAGCACCAGGGGCGTCGCGCTGGCCTCGGCGGCGGGCAGCGCCGGGACGTGGCTGAACGGGGAGATGTCGCGGACCGCCTGGGGCAGGTTCAGCAGCTCGCCGAGCTGGCCGAAGATCAGGGCGACGGCGAATCCGGCCCAGCCGATCCCGACGGCCAGCCGGGGGACCAGGCCGAAGGCGGCGAGGACGAAGCCGATCATGATCAGTGCCGGGGCGAGCTGTACCAGGGCGGCGACGGTCAGGTCGGCCAGCCGGCCGCCGGTGTCACCCGCGGCGAGCCCGGCCACCAGGCCGGCGGAGATCCCGGCGATCGCCAGCAGCAGCACCGCGCCGAAGACCGTGACGGCCAGGTGGCTGCCCAGCCAGCGCAGCCGGTGGACGCCGGTGGCAAGGGTCGGTTCCGCCCGTCCGCCGGTCTCCTCGGCGCGGACCCGGAGCAGCGCCTGGACCGCGTAGCCGGCGACCATCGCGCCGATGATGGCCAGCATCGCGGAGTAGAACGAGTCGATCAGGCTGCCCTCTCCGCCGAGTTCACGGATGGTGCGGGTCGCGCCCTCGTTGCCGTCGAACGCCTCCTCGACCGCGCTGGACAGGGAGCCGATGGTCACCCCGAACAGGCCGACCGCGATGGCCCAGCCAAGAAGCGTGCCGCGCTGCAACCGCCAGGCCAGGCCGAGCGGGCTGAGCAGTCCGGGGGCGGCCGTGGCCGGGCCGGGACGGGCGGCGACCATACCCATCCCGATGTCCCGGCGGTTCGTCAACGCGAAGGCCAGCCAGGTTCCACCGACGGCGAGTGCCAGCGGCAGCCCGAGCAGCCACCAGCGGTTTCCGGCGAAGGGCTGGGTCAGGCTCGTCCAGCCGATCGGGGACAGCCAGCTCGGCCAGGCCGTGGTCATGGTGTATCCGTTCGGCCGGATGTCGCCGAGCGCGTCGCCGAGTCCGCGTACCAGGTAGGCCGCGCCGATCGCGGCGGCGGCGATCCCGTTCGCCGCCCGCGCGGTCTGGCTGACCTGGGCGGCGATCGCCGCGATCGCGGCGAAGGCCAGGCCACCGGCGCCGACCGCCAGGCCGAGCGTCAGGGAACCGGCGGTGGGCTCGCCGTTGCCGATCAGGGTGAGCGCGAGCAGCGCGGCCAGGACCAGGTTGGCGCCGGCCGTGACGATCATCGCCGCCGTCAGGCTGGCGTGCCGGCCGACCACCATCGAGCCGACCATCTCGGTACGCCCGGTCTCCTCGTTCTGCCGGGTGTGCCGGACCACGGCGAGGGTGCTCATGAAGCCGGCCATCACGACCAGGAACGGGAAGATCTGGAACGCCATCATCTCGCCGTTGCTGGTTCCGGTGGGCACGTTCCGGAGCATCAGGATCGCCGGGGTCTCGACGGCGGTACGCAGCACCGTGAGCCGGTCCGCCTCGGTCGGGAACTGCTCCTGGGCCGCCGCGTACGTGCCGGAGAGCAGCACGGTCGTGCCGACGATCCAGAGCGGCAGTTGTACGCGGTCGCGGCGCAGCGCCAGCCGAGCGAGCCGGACGGTGCCGGTGAGGGTGCCGCCCATCACACACCGGCCAGTTCTGCGCGGGCTTCCTGGTGGCCGTAGTGCCGCATGAACAGTTCCTCCAGTGACGGCGGGGAACTCGTCAGCGCGCGCAGTTCGAACCGGTGCAGGTGCTGGAGCACCCGGTCCAGTTCGGCGGCGTCGACGTCGAATGTCGCGTGCGCGCCGTCCACCCGGGCGTCGTGCACGCCGGGCAGTTCGACCAGTCCGCTGATCGGCCGGGCCGTCTCCACCGAGATCGCCGTACGGGTCAGGTGGCGCAACTGGGAGAGGGTTCCGGACTCGACGGTCCGCCCCTGCCGGATGATGCTCACCCGATCGCAGAGCGCCTCCACCTCGGAGAAGATGTGGCTGGAGAGCAGCACCGTCCTGCCGTCCCGTTTGACCTCGCGTACACACTCCTGGAAGACCGCCTCCATCAGCGGGTCCAGCCCGGAGGTCGGCTCGTCGAGGATGTACAGCTCGACGTCGGAGGCCAAGGCGGCGACGACGGCGACCTTCTGCCGGTTTCCTTTCGAGTACGTCCGCGCCTTCTTGGTCGGGTCGAGTTGGAACCGCTCGAGGAGATCGTCCCGGCGTCGCTTGTCCAGGCCGCCACGGAGCGCCCCGAAGAGGTCGATCGCCTCGCCACCGGTGAGGTTCGGCCACAGGTTGACGTCGCCGGGTACGTACGCCAGCCGGCGGTGCAGGGCCACGGCGTCCCGCCACGGATGCCCGCCGAGCAGGCTGACCTGGCCGGCGTCGGCGCGCAGCAGCCCCAGCAGTACGCGGATCGTGGTCGACTTCCCGGCGCCGTTCGGTCCCAGGAATCCGTGGACCTCGCCGACGTCGACGGAGAGGTCCAGTTCGTCCAGTGCACGGCTCCGACCGAAGGACTTCACCACGCCGGAGACCGAGATCGCAGTAGTCATGGATCCGATGCTACGGCGATTTCACAAAGTTGTGAAAACTGGGAAGTGTATGGATTTCGTCAAGACTTTCGTCGCCGACCGATCTCCGTCGTCCGGTCAGTCCGTCGGCAGCGAGTCCACCCCAGCCGCGAGCAGGTCACGCATGTCCTGTTCCGCACCCGTGGGAAAGGTCTGGGGCTCCACCAACTGGTACGCCACGTAGACCTCGTAGTTGTCGCCCACCCACGCCCAACCGTCCACCCGCGCCTCGCCGTCCTTCCAGGGCCGCACGACGAGGCAGGAGTGGTCGCCCGGCCCGTCCGACGTCGGCTTGGCGCCCACGTCGGCGCACCGGTCCGCGCGCCATCGGGCGTCGAAACTGTCGAAGTCGGTCACCTCGACTTTGATCGCGATATCACCGCTGAACGGTCCGGTCTCGGAGTTCAGGTCGATCGCACACTGCTTGGAACCGCTGCTCTCGCCGTACTTCTGAAAGGAGGACTCTCGCTTCGACCCGGGGGCGAGTCGACCGAGCATCTCGTCGGTGACCAACACGCACGGATCCTGAAGTTCCGCCGGCGCCGCCGGCTTCGACCCGGCACAACCGGCCAGGCCGACCAACAGCACCCCGGCCGCCAGCCCCACCCACAACCGCGAACGCGACGTCATCATCGATCCTCCCCCGTGGACGAGCCGGAACCCTAACAGGACTCCCACCGTCCAGAAGCACCTCGAGGCGGCAACTCGGCCCGCGGACCTGCGACACGACGGGCGTAACCTGATCGAAATGTCTGACTGACACGATCCGCTGAGTCGCCGCTGCGGAGGTAGTTGATGTTCCTCACCCATCACGAGCAAGAACGGCTGATGGTCCATGTCGCGGCCGATCTGGCGTGGCGTCGGCGCGAGCGTGGCCTGCGGCTCAACTACCCGGAGGCGATCGCCGTGATCACGGCGTTCCTGCTGGAGAGTGCCCGGGACGGCCGTAGCGTCGGGGAACTCATGGAGACCGGACGGAACGTGCTGGGTCGCGACGACGTACTCGATGGTGTCCCGGAGATGATCCCGGAGGTGCAGGTGGAGGCGACGTTCCCGGACGGTACGAAGCTGGTGACCGTACACGAGCCGATTCCGTGACGGGGCGGCCGTGACTCCCGGCGAGGTGCTACCCGGCACGGGTGACGTGAACATCAACCCCGGCAAGCCCGTCCGCACCGTCGCGGTCGTGAACACCGCTGACCGGCCGGTCCAGGTCGGCTCGCACTACCACTTCGCGGAGGCGAACCCGGCACTGGAGTTCGACCGTACCGCGGCCTGGGGGCACCGGCTCGCCGTACCGGCCGGCACCTCCGTGCGGTTCGAACCGGGCATCGGCCGGGACGTCGACCTGGTGCCGTTCGGCGGCACCCGCACGGTCCCCGGACTGCGCGGCGAGTGCGCCGGCCCGCTCGACGCGCCGGGGCTACCCAGAACCGGCCCGGCCGCATCGCGAGACACCGGGGCCACCGGGGAGGTGGCGTGAGCACGATGGACCGGCGCCGGTACGCCGCGCTGTACGGCCCCACCGTCGGCGACCGGATCCGGCTCGCCGACACCAACCTCCTGATCGAGGTCGAGCAGGACCACTGCGGGTACGGCGACGAGGCGGTGTTCGGCGGCGGCAAGGTGATCCGCGAGTCCATGGGCCAGTCCCTGGTGACCCGCGCCGACGGCGCCCCGGACACGGTGATCACGGGTGCGCTGGTGCTCGACCACTGGGGCGTGGTCAAGGCCGACGTCGGGATCCGGGACGGCCGGATCGTGGCGCTCGGCAAGGCCGGCAACCCGGACACCATGGACGGCGTCCATCCCGATCTGGTGATCGGGCCCGGCACCGAGATCATCGCCGGCAACGGAAAGATCCTGACCGCCGGTGCGATCGACAGCCACGTACACCTGATCTGCCCGCAGATCCTCGAGACCGCGCTGGCCAGCGGAATCACCACGATCATCGGCGGCGGTACCGGACCGGCCGAGGGGACCAAGGCGACCACCGTCACGCCGAATCCCTGGTACCTGGGCCGGATGTTGGAGGCACTCGACCCCTGGCCGATCAACGTGCTGCTGCTCGGCAAGGGCAACACGGTCAGCGAAGAGTCGATGTGGGAGCAGTTGCGCGGCGGGGCCGGCGGCTTCAAGCTGCACGAGGACTGGGGCACCACACCCGCGGCGATCGACGCCTGCCTGCGGGTCGCCGACGCGTCCGGGGTCCAGGTCGCGATCCACACCGACACGCTCAACGAGGCCGGGTTCGTCGAGGACACCCTGCGGGCCATCGCCGGCCGGTCGATCCACGCGTACCACACCGAGGGGGCCGGCGGCGGGCACGCGCCGGACATCATCACGGTGGCGGGCGAGCCGAACGTGCTGCCGTCGTCGACCAACCCGACCCGGCCGTACACCCGGAACACCCTGGACGAGCACCTGGACATGCTGATGGTCTGCCATCACCTGAACCCGACCGTGCCGGAGGACCTGGCGTTCGCGGAGAGCCGGATCCGGCCGAGCACGATGGCAGCCGAGGACGTCCTGCACGACCTCGGTGCGATCTCGATGATCGGCTCGGACTCGCAGGCGATGGGCCGGATCGGCGAGGTCATAATCCGTACCTGGCAGACCGCGCACGTGATGAAGGCCCGGCGGGGCGCGCTGCCCGGCGACGGCGCCGCCGACAACCTGCGGGCCCGCCGGTACGTGGCGAAGTACACCATCTGCCCGGCGGTCGCGCACGGCATCGACGGCGAGGTGGGCTCGGTCGAGCGGGGCAAGCTCGCCGACCTGGTGCTCTGGGACCCGGCGTTCTTCGGGGTACGGCCACACCTGGTGATCAAGGGCGGCATGATCGCGCTCAGCCAGATGGGCGACGCCAACGCCTCGATCCCGACGCCGCAGCCGATGCTGCCCCGGCCGATGTTCGGCGCGTACGGCGTGGTCCCGGCCGCGACGAGTCTCGCCTTCGTGGCGCCCGCCGCGATCGACGCGATGCTCGGCGACCGGCTCGGCATCCGGCGCGTTCTGGCCCCGGTGGTCGACACCCGGTCCCGGGGCAAGGCCGACCTGCCGCTGAACGACGCGCTGCCGCGCATCGAGGTCGAGCCGGACACCTTCACGGTCCGGATCGACGGCGAGGTCGCCCTGCCGGAGCCGGTGACCGAGCTGCCGATGGCCCAGCGGTACTTCCTCTTCTGAGCAGCGTGTGCACGTGCGCGAGGAGATGACGTGACCGGGCTCGCCACCCTGCTGGTACTCGCCGACGGACGACTGCCCGCCGGCGGCCACGCCCACTCGGGTGGGCTGGAGGCCGCGGTCAGCAGCGGCCGGCTCCGGGATCTCGCCGGGCTGTCCGGGTTCCTCCGGGGTCGGCTCGCCACCACCGGCCGGATCACCGCCGCGTTCGCCGCCGCCGCCTGTGTCGCCGCCCGCACCGTGCGCGCCGCCGACGCCGACGCCGACGCCGACGCCGACGCCGGGCACGATGACGCCCTCGATCGGCACCGGCTCGACGCGCTGGACGAGGGTCTCGACGCCCGCACCCCGTCCCCGGCACTGCGCCGGGCGTCCCGGGTACAGGGCCGAGCCCTGCTCCGCGCCGGCCGGGCGATCTGGTCGGTCGACCCGGCACAGCGGGACCGGCACCATCCGGTGGCGCTCGGCATCGTGGCGGCGGCGGCCGGACTTCCACCGGCCGAGGCGGCGGTCGCCGGGGCGTACGGGACGGTCAGCGGACCCGCGAGCGCGGCCGTACGACTGCTCGGCCTCGACCCGTACGGCGTGCACAGCCTGCTCGCCGAGCTGGCCGGCGAGTGTGACCGGCTCGCCGCGCTCGCCGCCGCGCGGGCCGGTGACCCGATCGACCTGCTCCCCGCCGACTCCGCACCACTGCTGGAGATCGGTGCCGAGGTACACGCCAACTGGGAGGTGCGTCTCTTTGCGTCCTGATCCACAGGTGCAGAACGGAACCGGGTCACACGACCACGGGACCGGTCCGCACGAGCACGCCGTCGACGAGGTGCCACACACCCATCCCGACCCCGGCGTCGACCCGCACGCGCCGCTGACCTCCCCCGTGCCCGGCACGACCCGACCGGTCCGGGTCGGCATCGGCGGCCCGGTCGGCTCGGGCAAGACGGCACTGGTCGCGGCGCTCTGCCGGGCGCTGGGCGACGAGCTTCGACTGGCCGTGGTCACCAACGACATCTACACCACCGAGGACGCCGACTTCCTGCTCCGCAACGGCGTACTGCCAGCCGACCGGATCCGGGCGGTGGAGACCGGCTGCTGTCCGCACACCGCGATCCGGGACGACATCTCGGCCAATCTGGACGCGGTGGAGGACCTGGAGGTGAGTCTCGGCCCCCTCGACCTCGTCCTGGTGGAGAGCGGCGGCGACAACCTCACCGCCACCTTCAGCCGGGGACTGGTGGACCATCAGATCTTCGTGGTCGACGTGGCCGGCGGGGACAAGGTCCCCCGCAAGGGCGGTCCCGGGGTCACCTCCGCCGACCTGCTCGTGATCAACAAGACCGACCTGGCCCCGCTGGTCGGCGCGGACCTGTCGGTGATGGCCCGGGACTCCGCCGCCCGCCGGGGCGACCTCCCCACCGTCTTCCTCTCCCTCGTCGACGACCCGGTGGCGGGGATGGTCGCGGACTGGGTCCGAGGACTGCTGCCCGCCCGGACCGATCGGCGGGGCGGGCCCGCGAAACTCGTACCCTGATGCGGGCCCAGGCCCGGATCGTGGCCGTCGCCGACCCCGTCCGGGGTACCCGGCTGGCGGCGATGCGCGGCGAACCCCCGCTGCTGCCGCGACGCACCTTTCCGTCCGATTCGGAGGGCGAGGTGCAACTGCACCTGGTCGGTGGGGCGGCCGGACCGCTCGGTGGCGACGACCTCCGGATCGAGATCGAGGTCGGCCCCGACGCCCGGCTCTGCGTACGGAGTGTCGCCGCGTCACTGGCGCTACCCGGGCCGGCGGGAGGCCAGTCCCGGCTGCACATCACCGCCCGGGTCGCGGCCGGCGGTCGGCTGCGCTGGCTCCCCGAGCCGTTGATCGGGGCGGCCGGCTGTGACCACCGCACGGTCACCAGCATCGCGCTCGCCGAGGGGGCCACCCTGCTGTGGCGTGAGGAGCTGGTCTGCGGCCGGTACGCAGAGCCGGTCGGCGACGTACGGATCGAGACGACGCTGCGGTACGGCGGCCGTACCCTGCTCCGCAACGATCTCGCGGTCGGGCCGCGCGCGTCCGGATGGTCCGGCCCGGCGGTGCTCGACGGCGCCCGCGCGGTCGGATCGCTCCTGGTGGTCGACCCTGCCTGGTCCGATGCGACGTCGCAGGAGCCGACCCGCTGCGTCTGGATGGCCGGGCCGGACGACGGCTCCGGACGGCCCGACTCGGCCGGCGGCCCGACCGGGGTGCGCAGGGCCGCGCCGGAACACTCCACGGCGGCCGTGCTGCCGCTGGCCGGTGGACCGGCGATGCTGGTCAATGCGGTCGGTGCCGATCCACGGGCGGTCCGCGCGCGGCTCGACCGGCTGTCCGTCCGCCGATACGTACCGGAACGGACGGCTCGGTTCCGGGCGATTCCGATCGCTCGGGTATCCCCAGCAGCGTCCTCCGCGACCGCCGGAGATGCGGAGTAACGCCCGTCGGCCCACCCGATCAGGGTGATGCGGACTGACCCGTAAGCGAGTCAAGCTGCACTTCTGGCAGTGCTCACCGGACTTCCGGCGGCGCTCGGTGCTCACCGGCGTCGGTCGGCCCTGCGGCGGCGAAAGGAAGGAAGGATGACGGACCGGACGGCAGAGTACTTCGCTGGCCCGGCTCGGCGGCGAATGCACCTGCTGCCCAGCGGCTTCGCGGCGACCATTCGCCTTGACCTGCGCCGGCCGGATCGGATGGACCGTTGGTATCTCACCTTGGGTGAGGACGAGTTCTCGTTCCGTCGGGATGGTGAGCGGGAGGCGGACCTGGTGATCGCCGCGGATGGTGAGGTCTTCGACCGGCTCGTGGCTGGAGAGGACCCGACAACGGCGGCCCTGCGTAACGAGATTACCTATCGTGGCCCACCGCTCATCATGATCTACTTCGAGCGCCTGCTACCCGGCCCGCCGGACTCACATGGGCCCGAGCGGGTTCCCGGCAGAGGTGGCGGGGATCATGGACGCTGACCAGGTCAGTATCCTGGAGGGCTTCACGTTCCTGGTCAGCGACAGAAACGGGGACGTCGATCCGGCCGCGAGGGATCCGGTCGGGCTGTATTACCTTGACACCCGCTTCCTCTCCAGATGGATCGTGACGATCGACGGGAAGCGGCTGACCCCGCTCTCCGTCGACGACCTGCAGTATTTCGAGGCGCGGTTCTTCCTGGTGCCCGGCCAGCCGACGCATTACGTCAACGCCACCCTCTCGGTGATCCGGCATCGGTCGATCGTGAGCGGCCTCGACGAGGAGTTGCAGATTCTCAACCACAGCGGCGATCCGGCCGACCTGACGATCCGGCTGGATGCCGCGAGCGACTTCGCCGACCTCGACGACATCGGACGGCCCGCGGTGCGGAAGAAGGGTCGCTACCACCACGAGGTCGGGAACCACCATCTGCACCTCCGGTACAGCCGCGAGGGCTTCCACCGGGCGACGCTGATCCAGAGCACCGAGCCGGCAGAGGTCGACCGGGACGGGATGACGTTCGCCGTCCGGATCCCCCCAAATGGCAGCTGGGCTACCCGGCTGCGGGTGGCGACCGACATCAGCGCCCCGAGTGGCGACGAGGTCACCGGCGGCAGAATGCCCATGCTTCGGAAGCTGAAGGAGGGGGTGCGGGAGGATCTGGACCGGTGGATCGGTCGGGCACCTCGGTTGCAGTGCGACTTCGGCACGCTCACCGCGACCTACCGACGGAGTCTGATCGACCTGGCCGCACTGCGCAGTCCGTCGATCGAGGGCGGTGGCCAGCTACCGTGCGCGGGTCTGCCGTGGCTGAACACGCTGATCGGCCGGCAGAGCATCTTCATCAGCCTCCAGACGCTGCCGTTCCTGCCCGAGCTGGCCGCCACGACGCTGCGGACGCTGGCCGCCTATCAGGGAACGAAGCTCGACGACTTCCGAGAGGAGGAACCCGGGAAGATCCTCCATCTGCTCCGCTGGAGCGAGAGCACGGCGTTCGAGGAGCGTCCCTACGCCCGCTACTTCGGCTCGGTCGACGCGACCCCGCTGTTCGTGGTGCTGCTCGACGAGTACGAGCGCTGGACCGGCGATGTGGAGCTGGTGCGCCGGTTGGAGAACGAAGCACGGCGGGCGCTCAACTGGCTCGACGAGTGGGGCGACCTGGCCGGCGACGGCTACCTGTGGTACCAGCGGCCGAGGGCGCCGGGTGAACAACCCAACCAGTCCTGGAAGGAGTCCGAACGGGCGATCTGCTACGCCGACGGCCGCCTGCCCGGCTTCCCCCGGGCGACCTGCGAGGTCCAGGGCTACGCGTACGACGCGAAGATCCGCGGAGCCCGGCTCGCGCGTACGTTCTGGGGCGATCCCGGGTACGCCGACCGGCTGGAGCACCAGGCGTACGCGCTGCGGGAGCGGTTCAACCGGGACTACTGGCTGCCGGACCGGCGGTACTACGCGCTGGCCCGCGAGACCGACGGCAGCCGGGTGGACGCGCTCGCATCGAACCTGGGACACCTGTTGTGGAGTGGCATCGTCGACCCGGACCGGGCCGAGGCGCTCGTGGAACACCTGCTCGGACCCCGACTCTTCTCCGGCTGGGGCGTCCGCACCCTCGCCGCCGGCCAGTCGAACTTCAACCCCGTCGGCTACCACATCGGCACCGTCTGGCCGTACGACAACTCGGTCATCGCGGAGGGAATGCGCCGGTACGGCTTCACGACCGAGGCGGGCACCGTGGCCCAGGCCATCTTCGAGGCCGGGGCGTATTTCAACGGGCGGCTACCGGAGGCGTTCGCCGGCTACGACCGGCAACTGACCACGTTCCCGGTCCGCTACCCCACCGCCTCCAGCCCTCAGGGGTGGTCAGCCGGGGCGATCCTGTCGTTGCTGCGTACCGTGCTCGGGCTCGAAACGTACGGTGACCACCTGGTCGTCAAGGCCGCGGTCCCGCCCCGGCTCGGCCAGATCGCGCTGCTCGGCATCTGTGGCCGATGGGGGATCGCCGACGCGCTCGGTCGCCCCAGCACGACCGCGTCAAACTGCTGACAGTCGCGATTGCGGCGGCGGGTTCGATGATGGTGTTGACGGGCGTGCGAGTCTCAGGTTCCGGTGCGACTACGGATCAACCGGCCTGGGTGACGACGTCGTTGAGGATCTTCAGTACCTGGTCGGCGGTGCCGGGCGGCGACTCCACGTAGACGCCGACCTGCCAGTGCTTCGTCGCGTCGTTCGGGTCGGTGAAGAAGTGGCTCGCGTCCACCGTGTACAGGCCCTTGTCGTTGGCCTTGGTCTCCACGTAGTGGGTGCGTTGGCGGACCACCTTGGCCTTCTCCGGCTCGTCCAGCCACGTCTGGTTCATCGCCTTCTGCTCGGCGGGGGTGCAGGTGGTCGGGCACGGACGCAGCAGCACGTTCGCCCGCTGTCGGCTGCCGGGGTTGCCCTCGTCGATGCAGACCCACACCTTGCTGTCCGGAATCTTCGGCTGCCCGCCCATGCAGCCCCACGTCCCCGGGGTACGGAACGCGATCGGCCAGCCGGCGAACGCCATCGTGTACGTCTTCTCGCCGTCGGCGTAGGACCGGCCGAGTACGGTCACCGGCTTCGCCGGACGGAGGGTCGGCTCCCCCGCCCCGGGGGTGGGCTCGCCCGGACCGCCGGACGGGTCGGTGCCGCTCGGCTCGGGGCTCGCCGACGGGTCCGGCAGGGACGGGGAGTCCTGCGGCGACGGGCGGCCCGTCGAGGTGGCAACCGGGTTCGAACCGGTGACGAGCCTGCTGATGGCAAACACTCCAAGCCCGACCATCAGGAGCAGGACGACACCTCCGGCGACCAGCGCCGTCTTCGCCCCGGTGGACATCCCCGAGCGCGGCGGGGGCGTGGCCGGGTAGCCAGGGCCGGAGGGGTAACCGGGGCCTGGCGGGTAGCCGGGGCCGGAAGGGTAGCCGGGGCCGGAAGGGTAGCCGGGAGCGGACGGATAGCCGGGGCCGGACGGGTAGCCGGGAGCGGCACCCGACGTCGGCGGAGCGAACGGTCCGCCGGGCAGCGATCCGGGAAGCGGTGCGCCGGGCGGCGTGCCGGTGATCGGCCCGCCGGGAAGTCCCGCCAGCAGCCGCTCCGCGCCGGGCTCACCGGGCTGCTGGTAGGTCGCCGCCCAGGGCCGGGGCCCGGACAGGTCGGCCCCGTGGACCGACAGTTCCCCGGCGTCCGGGGCGTAGCTGCTGTTGCCCACCGCCGCGCCGAACGCACCACGCAACTGCTGGTCCGCCGCCGCCGAGGCGGTCAGCACCACCACGCTCACCGGGGCGCCGGCCTGGTCGACACCGCCGTACAGCTCGGCCACCGCGTTCTGGCCGAGCAGACGCAGCTGGGTGTAGCGCTGGGACAGGAATTCGAGTGGGCCAGGGTCAGAGGGGTACGCCACGATTCGTGACCCTATCGCTTCTCCTGGCGGATTGCCGTGCCCCACGGGCGGTGCTCACCACTGGTCGTGGACGCCTGGACATAGAGTTCTGTTGCTGGATCACGACGACGAGGAGCGCTGCGGTGGCGGTCAGAAGGGCCGAGGGGCATCGGCGCCTGCTGGAGCGGGTGCTGCGTGCCCAGCTGGAGAGCGACACCGAAACGTCCGCCCGGCTGGCCCGCGACGTGCTGCGGGTGCTACCGGAGCTGACCTGGTACGACGCCGCGCGCCGCCAGTGTGTGATCGCGAAAATCCTTGTCGTTCGCCTGACCGAGCGCCTCGCCGCGCAGCCGGAAATCCACCTACCCCCGCCGGGTACCACCCTGACCGAGGCCCTGTACGCGGAGGTGGAAGCCCTGCGGTCACACCGAGAGTCGGGCACCGGGCCCGGGGGGACGTACATGGCTGGGCACCAGGCCGGTTGGGAGAGGTTCCTGGACCGGCTGCGAAGCCGGGCCGATCACCTCGCGCGGCTGGGCGAAGACAGGGCCCGACCCGCTGTCGACGCCCAGCCCCCATCGGAGCGGGCACTCAACGAGGCTGCCGTTCGGCTGGTCGACGCCGCCGCCGCGCTGCCGTCCTGGCGCGGGCGAGTCACCAGCGTGCTCGTCCAGAGCCACGAAGACCTGACCCCGGTCAAACGTCCTCCATCGCCGCCACGGCCTCGGCAACGAAACCGGCGTGACAACGCGCACCTGCTGGCCGCAGAACTGCTGGCCGTCCTGCCCGGACCGCAGAACTTCCAGGCCGCTCGGGACTGCCTCACCGAGACCGGCGATCGGCTACGGGAGCTGCGGGTCCGGTTGGTCGAGCGTCGGGGTGGCGGGGGCACCACGGTGGACGACCGACGCTGGCTGAACTCGCTCGCGGCCGAGCTGCGCAGGCTGGCGGACATGGCCACCATCGGAAGTGGAGGCGAGGCGTTCGTGGCCGGTTACACGATGGCCGGTCACCTGTTCGCCGAGCGGCTACAGGCCCGCGCGGACGAGGTCGCCGCGCCGCAGAGGTGGATCGTCTGGCGCGCAGACCAGGACAGGTGGATGGACACGGTCGAGGTCGCCCAGACCGACTCCGAGGCTGACGCCAAGGCGGTGGTCGCCACGATGCGGCACCGTGGCGACGAGGGCAGGTACGAAATCTCCGACTGGAACTGACCGCCGGCAACTCGCCAACCGGAGTGCGGTGGATGTCAGGTTGTCTTGTGAGCGAGGGTCAGCTGAGTGAGGTATCGCTTGCTGACCTGGCCGTTGTGGTCGCGGTCGATGAGGCCGCCGATGCAGGACAGCAGCGCCTTGCGGTTCGCTTCCGGCAGCGAGCGGGTTGGGGAATAGGTCATCAGCACATCCAGGTAGCTGCGAGTGGTGTATGCCTGTTCCCATTCGTAGCGGCGGAACTGGGCCGGACCGAACCGCTGCGACCGGTCGAACTCGCTCGAATCGTCGGTGAGGTCGGCTGCGGGCGTCAGGCGGAGTCCCGGCGGTGTCTTCGGGTCGAAGCGTTCGTAGCAGTCCTGCACGTCGATGAAGAAGCGCTCTGTGCCGCCGGCGACGTGGTCGGAGTAGATCACTGCCAGGGTGCCACCTGGGCGCAGGATGTCCGCCGCTTTCTGGAAGCGGATGTCGGGATCGATCCAGTGGAACGCAGTCGCGGACACGACCAGATCGAACGGGAGTGCTGGTGGTGTCCAATCCTCGAACGGGGAGACCTCGATGGTGACGTTCGGGAAATCGCGGAGGTTGTGTCTGGCGACGGTTGCCATGTCTGGGCTGAGTTCGACGGCCACGATGGTGCAACCGAGCTGCGCGAGCGGCCGGGTGGCCTGACCGGTGCCGCAGCCGATTTCCAGCACGCGGGACTGCGGAGTCAGGCCGGCGAGCTGGGCCAGGTCGGCGAACAGTTGGTTCGGGTAGCCGGGGCGTGCCTGGTCGTAGAGTTCGGCATCCTGGCCGAAAGTGGCGCGCAGAAGCTCGCGGTCAGTGTCGGTCACGGTGGGACGTTACCCATCAGGCGCTCCGATCCCCAAACGTGTACCTGGCGCGCCCGCCAATGAAATCGCGTCCGCGGCTACCTGGCCCTGACCGCGCCTACGAACGAACGCCAAGCCACCGGCTCGAATGCCAACGTCGGACCGGTCGGGTCCTTCACGACGTGCAGAAGTTGCTCACGCATCACCTCGGCGCCGCCGATCGGCTGGTGCAGCACCCGCTCGTCAATGACAGCGGTGTACATCGGCGACTCGTCACGGGCGAGGATTTCCTGCCGAGCCAGCCGCACGGCCACCTGCCGCTCCACCTGCTCGGCGCTGAGGAGCCCGCCGCTGGCGAGCAGCGCCCGCGCGTACGCCCCGGTCTGCAGTAGACGGGGGAACACCGACAGTTGGAAGGTCCGTAGGGCGATGGCCTCCTGCTCGAAGGTCGCCCACTGCCGGAACCACGGCAGGATCGGCCCCGGGCCGAGCACCTGCTGGATCCGTTCCAGCAGGCCGCCGGTCTCGTCGCGAACCGGCGACTCCCGGGGGCGATCGTGCCGACGCCCGGGGATCGCGGTACGGCCGCACTATGGTGTCCCCGTGGACGATGGATTCGATCTCCATGCCGAACTTGCCGCGGGTGTACGCGACGCCGCTGGGGCGTGGCGGTTCGTCCGGCTGTTCGCCGCGTCCTACGCGAGTCCGGTCCTCGCTGGCGACGGCTGCGACGACGAAGAGTTGCGGGCGGCGGAGGCCCGGCTGGGTTTTCCGCTGCCGGCGTCCCTGCGGGAGGCGTATGCGCTGATCGGCAGGCGCTTCGACCTGACCGGGGCTCAAGATCGCCTTCTTGCTCCGGATGAGGTCACCGTCGACGACACGGGCCAGGTGCTGGTCTTCCGGGTAGAGAACCAGCACGTCGCGCAGTGGGGCATTCCGCTGTCGGCGGTGACCGAGCCCGACCCGCCGGTCGTGTTCCGGCTCGAATCGGTCACGCGGGCCGAGCGCGCCTGGCAGCCCTTCCTGGATCGGGTCTCGCTGGCGTGTGTGGAGATGGCACTGTCGGAATGGATGCTGTCCGGCGGGGTGTACGGCGACAACCGTGAACTGGACGATGACGCCATCGCGTTGCTGGAGGAGCAGTTCCGTCGGTTGCCGATGCCCGACTATCCGCTCTGGGCCGCCCCTGGCGGCCGGCCGATGCGGTGGTTCGACGGGTTGGGGGCGATCCTGCGTGAGGACGCCGGGCAGTGGTTGTGGGTGCGCGCGGCGTCGGCGGACCGGATTGCCGCAGTGCGGCGCGCGCTGCCCGGTGAGTGGTTGATGGACGAGGGGTAGTGGCCGATCGGTCGGGGCCGGATGTAACGACCTTGGGATCAACAGCGGTGGGTGTTGGACGGTGATCACCATTTGGCTGCGCGGTCAGCGGCCAAGTCCGTGACGGCCGGGCCTCGGCGATCGACCAGCATCCGAAGACGTCACCGCACTGGTAATTCAGCAACGAGGGTGGCCAGGCTCCAGACGGGACCGGCAGAATCCGCAGTCTGGAGCCATGGAGATTGGCACCTGAAATCGGATTGTCATGCGGCCCACTGCATAGATATGCTCGGGCCATGTTCTCCATCCATCCTTGTGCCTGTCTCGACTGTTCACTACTCGGGGAAAGGCGGACCCTCCCGGTGTCCACATGCCGCCTGACAGTCGGATGAGTGGGGCGAGGCTGCCGCCACCGGAGGAGCCCGGCGCGACGGGATCGCGGTGCGACCTGCGGGTGTGCTTCTTCGGTGACTCGTTCACGGCGGGGGTTGGCGATCCGTCCGGTGTGGGCTGGGTGGGGCTCGTGGCCGCTGCCGCCCGTGCGCAAGGCCATGATCTGACCGTCTACAACATGGGGGTTCGCCGGGACACATCCCTGGACGTGGCCCAACGTTGGCTTCCTGAAGCCCGTGTCCGCCTCAAGGACGGGCAGGCTTTCGGGGTCGTGTTCGCGTTGGGGACCAACGACGTGGACATGCAGCTCGGCCAGGTGCGCGTTCCGCCGGGCCGATCACTCGCGCTGCTTGCCGCGATGCTCGATGACGCCCACGCCGCACGGTGGCACACGCTTGTTGTGGGGCCGCCGCCGGTGCTGGACCGGCAGGCGAGCAAACGGGCAGCCGATCTCGCCGCCGCGATGGCGCAGGTGTGCACCACCCGAAGCGTGCCGTTCGTCGATGTCACGGCGCTCTCAGCAGACCCGGTCTGGAGCCAGGAGATCGCTGCGGGTGATGCCTATCATCCGTTCGCGGCTGGTTATGCCCGCCTCGCCGCCCTGGTGGAGCCGGTTCTCCTGCGGTGGCTGGCCGGCATGCCAGCCGACCTGAGGTACTCAACACGATCAAAGCCACCGTCGCCTCCGACGCCCACGGACGGACGATGTGGGCCGGCGCCATCCGCCCAGGCCGACAACACGACCAGACCGCCGTGCGCCGCGACGTCCTACCAGAGGTCATCCGAGCCGTCGCGGGCCTGGGCAGCGACCGCGCCGCAGCCCGACGAAACCAACCCCGACACCCACCACAATTGACCCCAAGGTCGTAACCGCAGAACGCGGACCTCGCTATGCCGCCTCACCGGACCAGCCCGGCGACAGGAAGACGACGATGTCGGTCTCGTGGCCGGCCAGGGGCGCCGGTTCGTGCCAGCCGAGCCGGCGGTAGAACGCGAGGGTGTCGTGGGCCTGGTTCCAGGTGAGCAGCCAGGCTCGGCCGCCGGGCGCGCTCCCGGTGAGTGCCTCCAGCAGCCGCCGGCCCAGTCCGGTGCCCCGGGCGCCTGGCCGTACCCCCAGCTCGTCGATCTCGAAGGCGCCCACCAGCAACTTTCGCACCCGGTCCGCGCCGAGCCGCTCGATGACCTTGCCGTAGGCGCGATCGGTCCGGAACGGGTCCGGCGTGGTCCAGCCGGATACGAAGCCGTCCACTGCACCGTTGTCCGAGCGGGACACGATCGCCCGGAACCCTGGGCGATGGGCGTCGCCCGCCAACCGATCGCGGAACGCCACCCGGGTCGGGTCGGGGTCGCGATGATCCCAGGGCGGGGCGGTGAAGATGTCGACGTACGTCTCGGTGAGTTCATCGGCGATGGCGAGGATCTCTGATCCGACGTACCGCATGATGATCATCGTACCCGGCCACCGCGCGGCCGGCTCCCGGCGAATGCACTTCGAGTCACCAATCAGTCACATAAAGTGACTGCATGCCTGCGGTGCCCTGGTGGGCGGTGCTCTCGGCGGTGACGCTTCCCGTTCTGCTGATCATCGGATGGACAACCGCGGCGCTACGTCAGCCCCCCGGGTACGACCCGTTGGCGGACACCGTGAGCGCACTCTCCTCGTACGGGATGATCGACATGGTGATCCTGATGAGTTGCCTCGCCGGGCTCGGGTTGGCACACCTGATCACCGCGATCGGCCTGCGCCCCGTACCCCGGATCGGCCGGATCGTGTACGGGATCGGCGGGGCCGCGACCATCCTGGTGGCCGCCGTACCGAAGGTTGATTCCCACACGCCCCGGGTGCACGGCATCGCCGCCGTGGTCGGGTTCGTGGGGCTCGCGGCCTGGCCGGCGGCGGCCGTGTTACCCGGTATCCGACGCGCGTCCCGGGCCCGCGACCGCGCCGACCCGGCGGCGACGCCCGGCCCGGACCGGCCCTGGGTGCTGCGGCCGGCCGTCGGAATCGCCGTCGCGCTGACGATGCTCGGCCTCGGCCTGTGGCTGGCGCTGCAACTGCCCGACGGCGGCCTGGCCGGCCTCGCCGAGCGGATGACCGCCGGCGCCGAGGTGATCTGGCCGCTGGTGGTGGTGCTGACCCTGCTCCGCCGGACCCGCCGCCATCCCCCGGCACCCACCTGACAGCCATGATCGGCGTGACCGGGAAGGTGGTGCCGGCGATTGCCGACGACCGACCGAGGGGACCCGATCACGCCGATCACGAAACTCGGTCAGCTCAGTAGACGCTGACGCCGTACGCGTTGAGCGCCTCGACCACCGGCTGGAAGTACGTGACCCCGCCGCTGCTGCAGTTGCCGCTGCCACCCGAGGTCAGGCCCAGCGCGGTGCTGCCGGCGAAGAGCGAGCCGCCGCTGTCACCGGGCTCGGCGCAGACGGTGGTCCGGATCAGGCCGGAGACCGTTCCGCTGCCCTGGTAGGTGACGGTGGCGTTGAGCGCGGTCACCCGGCCGCCGCGCACGCCCGTGGTGCTGCCGCTGCGCTGCACCGACTGGTTGACGCTCGGGTTGGCCGCACCGGTGATGTCCTGGTAGCCGCCGTAGAGGTAGACGTCACCCGGCTGCTGCGCGGTGCTGCTGTACCGGACGATGCCGTAGTCGTTGCCGGGGAAGCTGCTGCCGGCCCGGGTGCCGATCACGGCGCCGCCGGAGCTGGCCCGCCAGCTCGAACCGATGTTGGTGCAGTGGCCGGCGGTGAGGAAGTAGTAGGTGCTGCCGCTGCGGACGTTGAAGCCGAGCGAGCACCGGGCGCCGCTCGTGTAGATCGCCTGTCCGCCGGAGACGGTGGTGCTCAGGGTGCCGGCGACCGCCTGGACCCGTACGGCGCCACCGAACCGGGCCGCCACCGCGTTGACCTTGGCGAGCTTGGCGCCGGTGACGGTGCTGTCGACGTCGACGACGACCTGGTTGCTGACCGGGTCGACGTACCAGGCGGTGCCCGCGATCCGGGCCGACCGGTACAACTCGTCGGTCACCTTGGCGAGTTCGGCGGATCCTCGGGCGACGACCTTGGGGATCGCGCCGGCAGCCCGGACCTCGCGGGCCGCGGACTCGTCGGTCACCGTGACGACCGCCTTGCCACCGGAGTCCAGGTACGTACCGGCGGAGCGGGCGCCGAGCCGCTCGGAGAGCGCCGTCGCGGCCTCCGGCGAGGCGCCCACGGCCGGCGCGGCCTGGGCGGGCACGGACACCAGCAGTCCGGCGACGAGGGACCCGGCCGCGAAGGTGACGGCGGCAACCCGGATCGTGGACCTTGTGGGTCGCATATGGAGCCTCCCATGGGGGGTTTGGAGGTTTCTGCGCCGAGAAGGCACATCTTCAACGAGTATTCAGACATCTAAGATCATGAACAAGATGCCTTGCATATCGGCTGGTAGAGGACAGATCCCTTATGGTTCGACGCGTTGTGGAGGCTGAGGGCGGTCTATATGCTCTGCGCACCTCAGCTGGCCCAGGCAACCGTGATCCGGAGGCCGCCCATGTCCACCGTCCGTCGTACCGCCACCCTCCTGTCCACGCTCCTCGTCTCCGCCGTACTCGGAACGACCGTCGGGATCAGCCCGGCAGGTGCCGACCCCGGTCCACCCCCCAACTCGATGGCCAGCCTGGGTGACTCGATCACCCGCGGCTTCAACGCCTGCGGCTGGTACGTCGACTGTCCGTCCCGATCGTTCAGCACCGGCGACGACGCGTCGGTGAACAGTCACTACCTGCGCATCCGCGCCGTGAACCCGTCGATCAACGGCCGCAACCACAACGACGGGCGGTCCGGCGCGAAGTCCGCGGACATGGCCGGGCAGGCCGGCACGGCCGTCTCGCAGGGCGTCGACTACGTGACGATGCTGATCGGCGCCAACGACGCCTGCACCAGTTCCGAGTCGAGCATGACCTCGATCGGCACCTTCCGGAGCAACATCGACGCGGCCCTCGGTCGGCTGAAGTCCGGCCTGCCGAACGCCCGGGTCTTCGTGATCAGCGTGCCCGACATCCAGCGGCTGTGGTCGGTCGGCCGGGGAAGTCTCGCCGCCCGTTCGGCCTGGTCACTGTTTGGCATCTGCCAGTCGATGCTGGCCAACCCGACCTCGAACGCCCAGGCCGACGTCGACCGCCGCAACCGGGTACGCCAGCGGGTGGTCGACTTCAACACGCAGCTCGCCCAGGCCTGTGCCGCGTACGGGTCCAACTGCGCCTTCGACGACAACGCGGTGTTCAACTTCCCGTTCGCCCTCGGCCAGTTGTCCAGTTGGGACTACTTCCATCCCAACGCCTCGGGGCAGCAGGCGCTCGCCACCATCTCGTACGGCGCCGGCTTCCGCTGGTAGTGCACGGACGTGACGCCGCCGGAGACTTCCTTCTTCGGCGGCGTCGACCGGACAGCGCCGGAGAACGATCTCCGCTCAGGCGTGGGTACGCGCACCCGGGCCGGGACGCGGCGCGACGTCGCGCGGGGAGGTCACCTCGTGGCCGGCCGCACACCGCAGTACCGCCCGCACCTCGGCCTCGCAGCCCCGGTGCACCGTGGTCAGCGGTGACCCCTCCGGATCGGCGAGGTAGCGGTCGCCCCACTCCAGCACCGCCACCAGTACGGGCCACAGGTCGAGGCCCCTGGTGGTGAGCCGGTACTCGTGCCGGACCCGGGCACCGGGCTCCCGGTACGGCTCGCGGCGCAGCAGGCCCTGCTCGACCAGCATCGTCAGCCGGTCGGTGAGCACCTGACGGGGAATCCGCGTACGCCTGCGCATGTCGTCGAAGCGTCGGACCCCGCTGAACACCTCACGGAGCACGACGACGGTCCACCGTTCGCCGAGGATCGCCATGGCGCGAGCGATGGTGCAGTTCTCGACCGACCAGTCCAGCGCTTCGGGTGCCGCCATCCCGCCAGGCTAGGTCTTATTGACAGACTCAGCAACCGCTGCGAAGCTGCGTCCATGACCGAGACGCAGCCCGAGCCCCGCAACCGCACCTTCTCCTGGAACGATCCGGCGAAGAGTGTTGCCCAGCTCGGCCGGCGCGGCGGGCTCGAACTGCTGCGCGCGATGATCGCCGGTGAGGTGCCCTCCCCACCTGTCACCGACCTGATCGCGATGGGTCGGATGACCGCCGACGAGGGCCGGGTCTCGGTCGAGATGACGGCACAGGAGTTCCACTACAACCCGCTCGGCACGGTGCACGGCGGCGTGCTGTCGATCCTGCTGGACACCGCCGCCGCATGCGCCGTGCACACCACCCTGCCGGCCGGAATGGGCTACACGTCGCTGGATCTCAACGTCAAGTTCCTCCGCCCGGTCACCGTGGAGAGTGGACTGCTGCGCTGCGAGGGCACGGTTCTCCAGCGGGGCCGCCGGACCGCGCTGGCCGAGGCGAAGCTGACCGACGGACGCGGCCGCCTGGTCGCCCACGCGACCTCGTCGTGTCTGCTCTTCGAGACCCCGGTGACCCAGCCCGAGAATCCGGCCCCGGCGGCGCAGCCGGCCGTCGCCGTCCGGTAGCCGGTCGCACCGTCGCCGTCCGGCAACCGGTCGCACCGTCGCCGTCCGGCAACCGGACGCACCCTCCCCGGCCGGCAATCTGTCGATCCGCCCTCGGCCGGTAACCCGTCGATCCGCCCCGGCGCCGATAACCGATCAGACCGACGCCGGCAGGTAAGCGATCAGACCGTCTCCGGCCGCCGCCACCAGGAGATCGGGGCGGGCCACGATGGCGGTCACCGTGGCATCGAATTCGATCGTCCGACCGGGCGGGGTGACGACCCCGAGCGGGTGCCACCGCAGCACGGTGCCGTCCGTGGCGACCAGCCAGGCGATCCCGTCGGCCCGGGTCACCGCCAGCGAGCGCACCGGCCCGGTGGCGGTCATCAGCACCGCCGGTTCGGGCAGGGCCGGCTCGCCGTACTCCTCCGCCGGCCCGGGGTCGGTCAGGTCCGTCCGGCCCGACCCGGACCCGTCCGGATCGGTCCGTACCAGGTCGGTCAGGTCGACGCTGCGGACCTGGCCGTTGCGTCCCGCGCCGAAGACCAGGCCGCGCCCGTCGACCGTGGCAGCCGCGACCGCGTACGCGGCACCGCCGTGACCGTCCAGCACCGTCCGTACGCTCCGCCCGGACCGCGCGTCCCACAGCCGTACGGTGTCGTCGGCGGCAGCGCTGAGCAGCACGGGTACGCCAGCCAACTCCCCGATCGCGACCGCGTGGACGGGGCCGGAATGCCCGGTCAACGGGCCGGTCACCGCACCGGTCTCGACGTCGAGCCGGAACAGCACCTCCCCGGCGGTCAGCAGCAGCACCCACCGGCCGTCGACCAGCCCCGACGCGACCGGGCCCACCGCGCCGTCCGGGCCGACGACACCGGCCGGACACGGCATGGGCACCCCGATCCGGGTGCCTGTGGCCGGGTCCCACACCTCGATCGTGTCCGGCCCGATCCGGGCCAGCGACGGTGGATGTCCCGGCACGACCAGCACCGGCGCGACCGTTCCCGACGAGCCCGCCCCAGCGGCGGCCGGCACCCCGTCCAGCGGCACCTCGACCTCCACGCCGCGCACCCCGTCCAGCGGCGCCTCGACCTCCACGCCGTGCACCCCGTCGAGCGGCACCTCGACCTCCCCGCCGCGCACCGCGTCGAGGGCCCGGACGGCCCGACCGGCGAACCCGGCGAGCACGACGGGGCGGCCGGCGACCTCGGTGATCGCGAGCCGGGTCGGGCCGGGGACGGCCTCGGGCCGCTCGGCACCACGGCTGCCGGGCGGCACCTCGCGGCGGAACGGGTAGGGCCGTTCCGGATCCCACACCCACACCAGACCGGCGGCGTCACCGGTGACCAGCATCGGCCGACCCGTGATCTCGACGGCGATGGTGCAGGTCGGTGCCGCCTCGTACGGATAGCGGAACGCCTCCCCGAACTGCGTACCGGACTCGGGCAGCCAGGCCCGTACGGTCGAGTCGTCACCGCTCCACAGCACCGGGCGGTCGCCCAACCGTCCCGCGACGACCGAGTTGACCTGACCGGTGTGCGCGGAGAACGCCGGCCCGAGCGGCATTCCGCCGGGCACCTCCCACACCCGGACCAGTCGCCCGGCGGCACCGAGCAGGACCCGCTGTTCCCGCCAGTCGGCGAACCGCAGGACGTTCACCAGGCCCGGCACCTCGAACGCGTACTCGCCGAGTTGCTCCCCGCGTACGCCCTCGCCGTCACCCGGATCGGCGACCAGGCGCCACAGCGAGATCCTGCCGGTACCGGTGCCGACCGCCACCAGGGCGTCGTCGCCGGTCCCCGTCGCGGCCAGTACCGCGACCCGCTCCGTACCGGCCCGCAGCGAGCCGACCCGCTCGCCCCCGTCCGCCGCCAGCGACCAGACCTGAAGGGTCGGCGACCCGCCGGTCAGCACCACGTGGGGCCGACCGGCCAGGGTGACGGTGCCCAGGGAGCGGACGTCCCCACACCATCGCCGCCATCGGGACCGGCCGCTGTCGAGGTCGCTGACCTGTAGATAGCCCGACCCTGCACCGGACACGATCATCAGCTCGCCGGCGATCCGGACCGTCGCACAGGTGCTGGCGTGGGCCCGCTCGTCCACCGCGCCGACCAGGCTGCCGTCCAGGAGATCGAGGACGACCCGGGCCCCGGCGTAGCTGGTGACCAGCGCATGCGGTCGTCCGGTCCGGTCGTCCGGGTAGCCGACCAGTTGGGTGACCCACGCCGGCACCGGCTGGTACGGCCCGGCGCGGGCCAGGCCGGAGCGGGGCCGGAGACCGTCCCGGCCCCAGGTCCAACCCGGCCGCCAGGACCAGCCGGATCCGCCGGCGGTCCGCGTTCCGGAGCGGCCGGCCGTGGTCCAGACCCGCCCGCCGGTCATCGCGGCGAGGCGGGAACGGAAGCGCGATCATCGAGCAGCGTCGCATCGACGAGCATGGTTCGGCAGTTTAGTCCGGATGGCGCGGTTGTCGGACACACCGGCAAGGACCGGCATCACCGGCAGGCCCGACATAGCCGATTCGACTGGCACAACCGGCGCATCCTCCGGCCCTCAGGTCCCTCCGGTCTCCGGTCTGTCCGGACTCTCCGGTCCCTCCTAGACCGAGAGCAGCCCGTGCACCGACGGGTCCCGGAGGTCCTCCCGGTCGCCGGACCGGACCACCTCGCCCGCATCCAGGATCACGAAACGGTCCGCCACCCGCAGTGCGAGGTCCAGATACTGCTCGACCAGCAGGATCGCCAGGCCGAGTTCGGAGTGCAACCGCTGTACGGCCTCCTCGATCTCCAGGATGATCGACGGCTGGATGCCCTCGGTCGGCTCGTCCAGCAGCAGCATCTTCGGCCGGCTGACCAGTGCACGGGCGATGGCGAGCTGCTGCTGTTGCCCGCCGGAGAGGAACCCGGCCCGTCGGCGCAGCAACGCCGGCAGGGCCGGGAAGAGATCGAGGGCCTCGTCCACCGCACCCCGACTGACCTCCCCCGCCGCCTCGGCCGCGACCTGGAGGTTCTCCGCGACGGTGAGCTGCGGAAAGGTCTCGTGGCCCGGGGGTACGTAGCCGAGCCCCCGGCGTACCCGTTCGTGTGTCTTGAGGCCGGTGATCTCCTCTCCGGCGAAGACGACCCGACCGGCCCGAACCGGAAGCACCCCCATGATCGCCTTGAGCAGGGTCGTCTTGCCCACCCCGTTCCGCCCCATCACGCAGACCAGCGCACCGGCCGGCGCCTCCAGGTCCACCCCGAAGAGCACCTGCGCCCGGCCGTACGCCACGTCCAGCCCCTGCACCGTCAACATCTACGAGACCTCCCTGACCAGTTCGGCACTCTCCTTGCGGGTCCGGCCGAGGTACACCTCCTGCACCCGGGGGTCGGCCTGCACCTGGGCGACCGTCCCCTCGCAGAGCAGCCGGCCCTCGTGCAGCACGGTGACCGTGCTGGCGAACCGGCGCAGGAAGTCCATGTCGTGTTCGACCACGATGACGGTGTGGTCCCGGGCGACCTGTTGCAGCAGTTCACCGGTGCGGGCCCGCTCGTCCCGGCTCATCCCGGCCACCGGCTCGTCCAGCAGCAACAGGCTCGGAGACTGCGCCAGCAGCATGCCGATCTCCAGCCACTGCCGCTGGCCGTGCGACAGCACCCCTGCGGGACGGTTCGCCAACTCCGCCAGGCCGGTGGTGTCCAGGGCCGATGCGACCAGGTCGGCGATTCCCCGCCGTCGACGCAGCAGCGTGCCGAGCGGACGCCGGAAGGTCGCGGCGAGGTCCAGGTTCTCCAGCACCGTCAACTGCTCGAAGACGACCGACGTCTGGAAGGTACGGCCGATCCCGAGCCGGACGATCTGGTGCTCGCGCCGGCCGCACAGCTCCGCACCGGCGAACCGGACCGAGCCCGACGCCGGCCTCGTCAGACCGGTGATCACGTCGATCAGCGTGGTCTTGCCGGCCCCGTTGGGTCCGATCAGGAACCGCAGCTCGCCCGCGTCGACGGTGAAGTCGAGATCGGTGACGGCCCGGAATCCGGAGAAGACGACGTTCAGTCCCCGGACCTGCAACAGGTCGCTCATGATCCCACCTCGCCCCGCTCGGCGGCCGCCACCGGCACACCTGATCCGGCTCGCTCCGGCGTACCCACCGCGCCGTTCGGCTCCGACGCACCCACCGATCCGTTCGGCTCCGGCGTGCCCGACGGTGTCTGACGAGGCCGGCGTCGGGCTCGGTCCGGTTCGCCGGTGCGGAGCTGTGCGGCCGGCGCGA
>NZ_JADPUN010000246.1 GCF_015690345.1 Plantactinospora alkalitolerans
TCACAGTGCTGGCGGCGGCGGCCTGGATCGCTGGTTGGGTCCGCGCCGTCCGCCGGGCCCGGCGACTCGGCGCGGCGCTCGCCGACCCCGATCCGGCCCGGATCCGCTACGTGCTGGTCACGGACCCGCGCGGCCGTCTCACCGCCCTGCTCTATCCCCGGTACGGCCATCCGGAGCAGCCGGTACTGTGCCAACCGCTCGCCGTGGCGCTGCCGGACAGGCTCGCCCTCTCCGGGTTCGCGGACCTGCACGACGCCGGCCGTTACGGTCAGCTTCTCGTCGTCGACGACCTGGTCCTCTGGCCCGCCGGCCCCGGCGAGCGACCGACTCCCGAAGCCACCCTCGACCTGGTCAACGGTCGGCGCTGAGCCGCTCGTCGTCGAGCCGTATCGCCAGCACCCCGCCGATCACCGGTACGACCAGCACGAGCAGCAGTACGCCGACCCCGGTGGTCGCGTACGCCAGCAGCAATGCCACCACGATCGCCGCGCTCGACGGGCCGGACCAGTACCGTCGCCGGCTTCGGATCGTCGACCAGGTCAGCGATCGGACGGCGTCCGGCGTACGCAGTGCGATCGAGGCCAGCCAGCCGAGCAGCACAACGGCCAGCAGGCCGGCCGGCAGCCGGAAGGCGGCAGGGTCACCGTCCAGAGTGGCGGTGAGGACCCCGCCCACCACCGCCAGGGCCACCCCGCCGAGTGCGGCCACCCCAGTCCGGACCGTCACGGAACGGACGTACGCCGCGAGGGTGTGCCGCGCCTCCGGCAGCTCCGGATCGAGTGCCGCCGCGGCGGCGACGTCCGACAGCCCCGTCCCCGGCCCGGACCGCCGCATCCGCACCACACCCAGGTTGTTCCGGGCCTGGGCGTGATCCGGGGCCAGCCCGAGTGCCGTCCGGTACGCCTGCTCCGCGTGGTCCAGCCGCCCGGCCACCAGCGCCACGTCTCCGGCCATGACGTGCGCGCCGGCCTCCTCCGGGGCCAGCGCCACCGCCCGACCGACCGCCGAGGCCGCGTCGTCGAACCGGCCCGCGTGTGCCAGGACCGTACCGAGCACCGCGTGCCCGAACCACAACTGCGGATCGGTCGCCATCGCCGTCTCGGCGTGCTCGATCGCGTCGGTCCGCCCGAGCGCGTCGGCGGTCATCGCGTACAGGCAGCGGGCCAGCACGTTCTCCGGCTCGATCTCCAGGGCGGCCCGCGCCGCCCGATCGGCGGCCATGTTCCGGCCGGCGGCCAGGCTGGCCCGAGCCAGCAGCACCAGGGCGTCGACCCGGTCGGGCTCCTGGCCCAACAGCCGTTCGACGGTCCGGATCGCCTCGACCGGCCGGCCGATCTCCAGCAGCATCTCGGCCCGCTCGTGCAGCGGGTCCGCCCGGTGCGGCGGATGCTCCTGATCCGACGAGTGGCCGTCGTGCGGAGGGTACTCGTCGGTCACCCGTCACTCCCGATCCTGGGACCAGCCGAAGACCACCGCCAACTCGGCGGCGGCGGTGGTGACGATCGCCAGCACCAGGGGCCAGGGAGAGCCGACGAGTGCGTAGAGCAGGATCAGGCAGGGCCCGGCGGCCACCGCGTACACGGCCAGGCCCAGGGTCCGGTCGGCGCGGATCAGGGCGGGCAGGCGTCCCCGGGCCAGGTTCGGTATCCGCCGGCCGAACCGCCACAGCAGCACCCCGCCGGTCACCGCCGCGATCCCGGCCCAGAGCCGGGACGAGACCGGGTTACCGGCCGCCAGGCAGGCGATCAGCACCGACGTGACGATGGTGTAGCCGGCGCCGTACATGACCAGGCGGCGGAGGCCGTCGCCGATCGTCCGGCCACCGTCGCTGCGGGTCGGCGCCAACGCGGCGGCGTCGGCGAGGTGCTCCAGCGCCTCCGAGTAGCGCCGCTGCTCCAGCCGGATCACCCCGATGTTGTGCTGCGCCTCGGCCAGTTCGGGATCCAGCCGCAGCGCCTCCCGGTACGCCCGCTCGGCCAGGTCGAACAACTCCATCCTGGCCGCTACCAGGCCGAGCACCAGATGTGCCTGCGGCTCCTCCGGCGCCAGCTCGACACCGCGCCACGCGGCGTTGATCGCCTGCTGGCCGTTGCGCGACTCGGCCAGGATCGCCGCCGCGCTGCGCTGGGCGTACGCGTCGTCCGGGCCGAGCGCCAGGATCTCGTCGGCCATCGCCGCCGCCTCCTTGAAGCGGCGCAGATCGGCCAGGGCGTGCCCCCGGATCACCAGCGGATGGACCAGTGCCGGGGCCGCGGCGATCGCCATGTCGGCGGCGGTCAGCGCCTCCTCCGACTTGCCGGCCGCGAGCTTGACCATGGCCAGCATGACCAGCGCCGGCACATTGTCGGGCTCGAGCGCGATCGCGAATCCGACTTCGGCGGCAGCCTCGTCGTACCGGCCGAGTTCGGCAAGCAGTTCGGCGCGCTGGACGTACCCTTCGGCGGACGAGGACTGGTCGGATTCGGCGTCGCTGGACACGGGGCGAGCCTATCCGGCGCTGTCCCGTCCGATGTTGACGCCCAACCGGCGAACACCCTCGCCGGCCGGACAGCCGCCGGCTTCCGGCGGGTCGGCGGCGACCCGCCGAATGCCCACTCCCCACGCACGCGAATGCGCGGTACCGTAGACGGGACCAAGCCTGGCGCTCCCCCCGTGGCGTCAGGCTTGGTCCCTAAATGTTCGCTGGCCGCAGGACGGCTTCCGCCCGGCGGATCCGGCAGCGATCCCATGCAGAGCAACGATTCCCGCAGAGCAACGCCCCCACCCCGCGCTGCCACACGGGCGTGGGGGCGGTCTGCGTCCAATTCCGATCGCGGAGAGGCCGGGGCGGTCAGGCCGGGGCGGTCAGGCCGGGGCGGTCAGGCCGGGGCGGTCAGGCCGGGGCGGTCAGGCCGGGGCGGTCAGGGTGGAGCCCTTTTCGACCACCACGGCGTTGCCGGCGGGCTGCTTGCCGGGAGTGAAGGTGAGTTCGGGAATGACGACGGCCTTGACCACCTCACCGCCCTTGGTGAACACGGCCAGTGCGCCGGTCACCATCAGGCGGCTGCCGGGCCTGATCACGGTCGTACCCACGTCGCCGTTGACCTCGTCGGCGGTCGCGCCCTCGTAGTAGCAGTAGACGGTGTCCCACTCGAACGAGGTCAAGCTGCGCAGCGGAGCGGAACCGCCGCTGCCGCGCAGGTCGGCGAGCTTGGCGTCGAGGTCCTTGTCGGACTGCGGGGTCATCGTCGGGCTCTCCTTCTCACAGGCCGCCGCCACGGGCAGCACCAGCAACGCCGCCAGCATCGTCCTTCTGCGCATCACGATCCGGTCTTCTTCTCGGGCTGGGGATGGCCCGGCAGGGTCTGGTCCCCGGGCTTGCCGGTGTCCTCGGTCCTGACCTGATCGCTGTAGTCGAGCTGGCCGTCGCCGCCGATGACCACCGTACGACCCTGCTGCACCGCCTCCTGCACCTTGTTGGCGAGTTCCTCGGGCGAGGCGTCGGGGTTCGCCACCGCGACCGAGCGGCCGACCTCGTTGTTGTACAGGTCCATCGCCTCGCGCGCGGCCGGGTTGTTCGGAAGGGTCTCGTGCGCCGACGTGAAGCGATTCGTCCAGTCCTCGCCGAACTCCTGGGTCAGGCGCGCGTTCCAGTACGCGTGGCGGAAGGCGTCATTCTGATCGTCATTACGGTCCGGGGTGGCGAACCGCGCGTCCGCCACCGCGAACGCCTCGTCGTGAATCTCCTGGAACTTCTTGAGCCCGAGCGCGCCGTGCTGGTCCTGCAGTTCGCGCAGGATGGCCGCCTCGGACGCCGTCACCTCGCGCTGATCCGTGAACCAGCTCAGCGGCGCGCCCGGGAACAACTCCTTGTTGGGGTCGTCGGCCACCTGGTACTCGCCCAGAATGGTCGAGCCGGGCCGGCGGGCGTTGGGATCCTTGGCCGCCTGGTAGATCTCCTGCCGCAGGTCCGGCACGCCGCCGATGATGGCCTGCGCGTGGCTGCTGTCGGCCAGGAAATCGGGCAGGCCGTTACGGGCCGACACGAGCGCCGCCACGGTCAGCCCCCGGGCCTCGGTCTCGGCCCGCTTCGCCCGCCCGTAATAGTCGCTCGCCTCGTTGAACAGTCGATCCGCCTCTGCGCGCACCTTCTCGACATCGTCGCCCGTGCCGATCTCGCCGATCCAGTCGAACGGATTCTGCGTACCGCGCAGGTCCTCCCACTTCTTCATCGGCTCGGAGCCCGGATCTTCGATGTGCCGGATCGCGTTACCCAGGGCACCCTCGACCCGTACGCCCTCGGCGACCAGGCGCTTGGCCTCGGTCTGCGCCGCCACGTAGTCGTCAAGAGCCCCGCCGGCCTTGTCGTACCCGTTGCGGAGCGCCTCCAGGAGCATGTCGGCCTCCTGAAGACGGCGGTCCAGCAGGTCCTTGCCCTCGCCGGTCCACTCGGTCCTGCCCTTGACCTCCTCCAAGGTTGGCAGAGCCGAGTCGACCAGCCGCACCACTCGCTTGAAATCCTCGGCCGCGACGTCGACCAGGTGTGGCTTCATCTCCTCGATGTACTTGACCTCGTCCCGGTACGTCATGGCGTCACGCCGGCCGGTAGGTCGAGTTGGTGAGGAAGGAGTCCAGTTTCTGCTGCGCCCCGGCGTCGACCTTGGTGTAGTTGCCCGACGCCACGTCGAGCTTGGTCGACAGCGCCGTCAGCAGCGCCACCACGTCCTCGTACTGGTCGTGCGCGAACCCGGCGAAGTCCTTGGTCCTGCTGGCCACCTCTTCGTGCGCGGTCGGGCTCGTCACCCGGCCCGATAGGGTCAGCTCCGGCCGCCCGGCCTGAAGCAGGCCGGCGAGTTCGAGCAGTGTGTTCGCGCTTCCGTCCAGGGATTTCGGCCTCACGTCGGTCACGACACCCACCTCCGGCCTCGATTACCGCATCGAAAGTCACGATAGTCAGCTACCGCAACGGAAGACAGTGCGTGATCAGGCGCCCGGTGGCCGGTGGATCAGGGCCACGGCGACGCCGGCCAGGCCCTCGCCCCGGCCGGTCAGTCCGAGCCCGTCGGTGGTGGTACCGGAGACCGTGACCGGGGCGCCCAGCGCCGTCGACAGCGCCTGCTGCGCCTCCGACCGGCGCGGGCCGATCTTCGGACGTACCCCGATCACCTGGACCGAGACGTTGCCGATCTCGAATCCGGCGGCCCGCACCCGGCGCGCGGTTTCGGTGAGCAGGGCCACCCCGGCGGCGCCGGCCCACTCCGGCTCGGCCACCCCGAAGTTGCTGCCCAGATCTCCGAGCGCGGCGGCGGAGAGCAGCGCGTCGCAGGCGGCGTGCGCGGCGACGTCACCGTCGGAATGACCGGCCAGCCCGTCCACCCCGGGCCAGTGCAGGCCCGCCACCCAGCAGGCCCGGCCCGACTCGAAAGCGTGTACGTCGGTACCGACGCCGACCAGCGGAAGGATCATGTACGGAAGCGTAGGCGATCAGCCGGGCTCGGAAGTCGTGGCGACATTCCGGGAGTTCTCGGCGTTCAGCAGATGCTCGGCCAGCGCCAGGTCGAACGGCCGGGTGATCTTCAGGGCGTACTCGGAACCGGGAACGCAGGCCACCCGGACGCCCTGCTTCTCGACCAGGCCGGCGTCGTCGGTGAGCGGGTCGACGGCGGCGGCGTGCGCCGCCGTGAGCACCGAGCGGCGGAACCCCTGCGGGGTCTGCACCGCGCGCAGCGCGGACCGGTCGACGGTACCGAGCACGACTCCGTCGGTCGAGACTTCCTTGATCGTGTCGACGACGGGCAGCACCGGGATCGCGGCATCCTCGCCGCTGCGAATGGCCGTGGCCACCGCCTCGACGAGTATCGCCGGGGTCAACGCCCGCGCCGCGTCGTGGACCAGGACGATCTCGGGGCCGGGTGGCACCGCGGCCAGCGCGGCGGCGACCGACTCCTGCCGGGTGGCGCCTCCGGCCACCACGATCAACTCGGCGATCGGTGCGAGCAGTTCCCGGACCGCCTCGGCATCGCCGGGCGGCGCAGCGACGACGATGGTGTGCACCGAGGGGGCCGCCGCGATCCGCCGTACGGCGTGCACCAGCAGCGGTTCGCCGCCGATCTGGCGAAGTGCCTTGGGGCCGCCGGGGCCGAGTCTCACTCCGGCACCCGCGGCCGGAACGAGGACCGCGACGTCACCGCGCGGATTGAGCTGCGCGGTCACGTCGCGGTCCTCGGACTTTCTCCGATACGCAGGCACGGGCGGAACGTGCCAGCTTGGGGGCTATGCCTCGGTGAGCACCTTGTCGAGGAGGGATTCCGCTTCGTCCTTGGTGCTCTTTTCGGCGAGTGCGACCTCACCGACCAGGATGTCGCGGGCCTTGGCGAGCATCCGCTTTTCACCCGCGGACAGGCCCCGCTCCCGCTCCCGGCGCCAGAGGTCGCGAACAACCTCAGCCACCTTGAGTGGGTTACCGGAGGCCAGCTTTTCCAAATTTGCCTTGTAACGCCGCGACCAGTTGGTCGGCTCCTCGGTGTGCGGAGCACGGAGGACATCGAAGACCTTGCCCAGGCCCTCTTCGCCGACCACTTCGCGCACGCCCACAATCTCGGCATTCTCGGCGGGCACCCGGACCGTCAGATCACCCTGAGCGACCCTGAGGACGAGGTACTGCTTAGGCTCGCCCTTGATGACCCGAGTCTCGATTGCCTCGATGAGTGCGGCCCCGTGGTGGGGGTAAACAACGGTCTCGCCGACACTGAAAACCATAGGTTCGAAACCCCTTTCGCTGTGTCTAGGGTAACACGCTCAGGCACCGATGTCCCACCGCAGTCCTGACCGTTAGCGCAGCTCAGAGGCCCTGTGAGAGGTCTTTCTTCGGCTTGACAGGACGGTGTTCCGTAGATTTCGCCACGCTGCGTGACGAACGGATCACCGGCCGGCAAGGCGGATCGGAAAAATCGGATGTAGGGCGTTGCGGTTCTACCAGCATATCTCTTCGACGCGAAGCCAGCCCCCTACTGGCGATACGCCCTCCGGTGGGGGAGGCTGGAGCAGAGCCCGATTCACACCTGCGGTGACCGGCCAGGGGGCGCGCTATGAGCACGTCGGCGGACGGCGACGGTCGGCCGGACAACGGCCCGTTCGACGGGGTGCCCGACCTGCCGGCCGAATGGGGCCGGATCGTGATCCCCGATGATCCCGCCGAGCTCGCCGACGAGGCCGCGGAGGTACGCCGCGAACTGCGGCAGCAGGCTCGCCGCGAGGACTGGCGCCGCCGGCTGGGACTGCCCTCGGCGACCTCCGGCCCGTCGCCGCTGCGAATCTGCCTGCTCGTCATGTCCATCGCTCTACTGGCGACCCTGACCAGCCTCTTCGCGATCGCCTGGCCCGGCCAGCCGCGTCCGGTCGCCACCGGCCGTACGAATCCGAGCGCCCCGCCGGGACGCACCCTGCCCGCCCTGGACCTGGTCGGCGAGGACGGTCGACTGGTTCCGTTGCGCGGGCTGCTGCCGGCCGTGATCGTCCTGATCGACGGCTGCACCTGCGCCGACGAACTGGAGGCCGCCGTGCGGGCCGTACCGCCCGGGATCACCGTGGTGGCGGTCAGCGCTCGCCGCTCCGTACCGAGCCCGCAGACGATGCGACCGCCCGGCGCCGGCGGCACGCCCCGCTACCTGACCGATCCGACCTCGGAGGTACGGGGCTCCGTGCAACTGGCACAGCGGCCCGGAACGGCCAGCGCCCTCCTGGTCGGCGGGACCGGCGAGATCATCCGGACCGTACCGGTGCTGACCTCGGTCGCGGATTACCAGGCCGACCTGGCCCGCCTGACGACCGTCCGCTGATGTCCGCCGCCCCGGCATCAGGGTAGGGCGACCATCTGCAACGCGACCTCGACGTGCCGGTGGTTCAACCGCCTGGCCATGATGGTCAGGTGGTCCCCGGACGCGACGATCCGGACGCTGCGGAACGGTCCCGGGCAACTGACCGACTTCGACCAGGTCTCCACCGTCCCGCGCACCCGGACGTGCAGCTCTCCCTGGGTGAGGCAGACGTACTGCAGGAGATAGCGGCCTCCCGGCCGGGAGGCCACCGACCAGGTGACGAACCGGCGCTCGTTGAGCGTCGCCGCCTCCCGCCACACGGTCTCGGGAAAGCGCGGCAGGGCCGACAGCCTGATCGCGGCGCCCCGTTCGACGGGCGGGTACGCACCGCCGGTCCCGGTCGCGACCTCCGACGCACCGACCACACCGCGCGCCGGGGCGATCGGCGCGGGGGCCGAGTTCGCCCTCCACCAGCCACCGATTCCGACGGCCACCACCACCGCCACCGTCAACGCCAACCTGCGCACTCGACCGCCTCCCTCGCCGGCCCAGCGGGTACGTCCTAGTAGCCACCCCGCCCAACCTCGTCCGGCAACGGGTCATCCGTCGACACGGCACCGGACCGCAGGTCCAGCAGGGCCGCGTAGAGGGTCAGCCCCGGTCCGAACGCGAGCATTACCACGGTACGGGGTGGAGCGGCGGAACGCCGGAGTCGATCAAGAATCAGCAGGGATGTGGGAGAAGAACAGTTGCCGTACTCGTCGAGGGTCGCCCGGGACGCGGCCAGGGCCTCCGGCGGCAGGCCGAGTTCCTCCTCCACGACGTTCAGGATCCGGGGTCCACCCGGATGCACCGCCCAGCCGTCCACCTCGGAGATCCGCCGGTCGTGCCGGCCCAGCAGCGAGGTCACCAGGCCGGTCACGTGCGCCGCGAGCACCTGCGGCACCTTGGGCGACAGTCCCATCCGGAAACCGGTGTCGGTCAGCTCCCAGGTCATGTGGTCGGCCGTCGAGGTGTCGGTCACCGCGGTGACCTCCCGGACCGCGTATCCCGGTCGGCGGCCGGGCGCCACCACCACGGCGACGGCGGCGTCGGAGAAGAGCGCGTGCGAGACGATCTGCTGGGTGTCCATCCGGGCCGAGGACGGCTGGATGTGCAGGCTGGTCAGCTCGGCGCAGAGCAGCAGCGCCGGACGCCCCCGGGCCGACACGAAGTCGTTCGCGGCGCCCAGGCCGGGCAGCGCGGCATAACATCCCATGTGACCGACGAACATCCGCTGGGTGTCGGCCGCCATCCCCATGTCGCGGGCCAGCAGGATGTCCAGGCCCGGAGTCGCGTAGCCGGTGCACGAGCAGACCACGAACAGGCCGATGTCCCCGGCGCGCAGGCCGGCGTCGGTCAACGCCCGGCCGACCGCCTCCTTGCCCAGCGGCAGCGCCTCGATCTGGTAACGGCGCATCCGGCGCTCCGTCGGCCAGTCCGAGACGTCCTCCAGGAGCGGATTGACCGCCGCGTGCCGTCGGGTGACCCCGGAGTTGGCGAAGATCCGCTGGGCGAGCGCCCGGGTGGTGCCGGAGAAGTGCTGGGCAAAGTATCCCTTCCACAGCTCGTCCTGGCCGGCCCCCGGTGGCAGCGCCACGCCCAGGCCGACGATCACACCAGACCCGATCTCCCTACCAACACTCACCTTGCCGCCCTCCGATCGCGACTGCGGACCCTGCCCACGCTTGGCGCGCTCACCGAGCCCAACCCCCGAGCGTTCCTTCGGGACTCGCAAACCGGTGCCGGGCGCCTCACCATCGCGGGGCCGAACCGTCCCGGTCCGGGTCACCGCCCAGCGCGGCGATGCCGAGCCAGTCGGCGCACACGTCCGAGGTGGCCGGGTGCAGAGATCCGCAGCGGGCATCCCGGTAGAGCCGCTCCAGCGGATGCCCCCGTCGGGTCGCGGAGGTCCCGGCGGCCTCCACCATCGACGCCGCCACCTCCGCCGCGGTCGTCCCGGCCAGCAGCTTGGCCCGCCACACCCAGCGGTTCGTCTCGACGTCACCCGGCGCCTCGTCGACCCGGCGGGCCGCCTCGGTCACCGCCAACTGGGCGGCGGCGGTCGCGGCGTCCGCCCGACCGACCCGGGCCCGTACCGCCGGCAGGCCGTCCAGCCCCCGTGCGGTCAGGTGCTCCACCGCGGCGTCGATCGCCGCGCGGGCCACTCCGACGTACACCGCCGCATAGCTGGCCACCAGCCAGTGCGGCATGAGCTGGGCGACCACCAGGGCCAGCCCCTCCACGCCGCCGAGCAGCCGGTCGGCCGGCACCGCCACGTCCAGGTGCAGGTCGTGCGAGGCGGTGGCCCGCATGCCGAGCGCGTCCCAGGTCGGCTCGACGTGCAGGCCGTCCCCGCTGGCCGGCACCAGGAACTGGGAGACGACCGACCCGTCGGCGGCACTGCGCGCGGCCACCAGGTAGGCGTCGGCGTGGCCCGCCCCGGAGCAGAACGTCTTCGCCCCCTTGATGTGGTACCCGCCGTCCACCGCCTCGTACGTGGTCGTCAGCTTGGACAGTCGGGACCCGGCCCCGCGCTCGCTCATCGCGACGCCGTACCAGGCACCGGCGGCCGCCTCGGCGAGCAGCCGGTCCCGGGCGGCGAGCGCCTCGTCGGGTACGCCCAGCGCCTCGGCCAGTTCCTCGGTCAGCGCCCCCAACGCACCGGTCACCGAGGCGTGCATGTTGAAGACCAGCGCCGTCGCGCCGTTGCCCCGGGCGAGTTCGCTGGCGACCCCGGCGTACCCGGCGAAGCTGGCACCGAGGCCACCGAGTGCCGGCGGAACCATCAGGCCGAAGAGCCCGGCGGCCCGCAGGTCGGCGAAGTCCTCGACCGGAAAGGTGCCGTCCCGGTCGTGCTCGGCCGCCCGGGCGGCCAGTCTGGGCGCCAACCGACGCGCCGCTGCGAGGGCGTCCACTGTCATCCGTGCCCCTTTCCGCACCGGCCGGAACCGGCGCTGCCGCTCGCGCTACCGCTCCTTGGTTCCCCACCCCTGGTAGAGCACCGCCGCCGACCAGGTCGGCACGATCCGCGGCGGGTACCGCTCCGGTCCGGAATCCCGGAGTCCGGGTCCGGGCCGGACCCGCCCGACGGCTCGGCCGACCAGCCAGCGCACCACCGACCAGCTCCCCGGCCGTACACCCCGGACCCGCAGGTGGATCCCGTGCCGGGCGCACTCCCGGACCAGGGCCCGCGAGTCGACGAACAGCCGGGGATCGTGGATCCCCCGGGGCACCCCGGGCAGCCGCTCGGCCACCCGGACCGCCAGCAGCCGGCTCAGCGCGGTGGCGTTGAGGGTGTCCAGCACCAGCGTGCCGCCGGGCCGGAGCACCCGAGCCGCCTCGGCCACCACCTCCGGCCAGTCCGGAACGTGTTCGAGCAGCTCGCCGGCGGCCACCACGTCGGCACAGTGGTCCGCCAGCGGCACGGCGGCGGCGTCCGCGTTGATCGGCTGGACCCCGTGCGCGGCGGCCTGCCGGAGCGCGGAGCGGACCAGGTCGACGCCGACGTGCCGGTAGCCCTTGCCGGCGACCCGGGGAGCGAGCAGACCGGCGCCGCAGCCGAGATCGACCAGGACCGCTCCCGGACGGGTGGCCGAGGGCACCAGCGCCGCCCGCGCCTCGGCCAGCCAGTGCAGCATCGCGAAGGCGCCGTCCGGATCCCACCACTCGTCGGCCAGGTCGTCGTACTGGCGTGGGTCGTTGCGCGGCAGGGTCCGGACCGGAGCGCCGGACGCCGGGCACCCAGTTCCCGGCCCGACCTCCTCGTACCGCATGCGATCGAGCCTGGCACGACCGAGCGGTAACAACCAGACTTCCCATATGTCGCATGTGGTGTTAGGGCTGGTCCGGGCGAGCCACCCCGAGCCGGCGGTCGCGGTGACCACGGTGTCCGCCCTGCTCGCCTGGGGCATCGGGCACCCGCCCGCCGGGATCGTGGCGGTGGCCCTCACCGTGCTGGCCAGTCAGCTCGCGATCGGCTGGGTCAACGACTGCCTGGACGCCGACCGGGACACCGCGGTCGGCCGGCGGGACAAGCCGGTGGCGAGCGGCATGATCAGTCGACGCGCGGTGGGGCTGGCCGGCGCGGCCGCCGCCGTCCTGACCCCGCTGCCCGCGCTCGCCCTCAATCCGACGGCCGCCGCCTGGGCCACCGTCGCCCTGATCTCCGCGCTGCTCTACAACTGGCCGCTGAAGTCCACCCCGGCGTCGGTGCTGCCGTACGCGGTGTCGTTCGGGACGTTGCCGGCCTTCGTCGTACTCGGGTTGCCCGGCGCCCCGACCCCGCCCGCCTGGCTGGTGGGCGCCGGGGCGCTGCTCGGCGCCGGGGCCCACTTCGCGAACGTGCTGCCCGACCTGGCCGACGACGAACGGACCGGGGTCCGTGGGCTGCCGCACCGGCTGGGCCCGACCGGGTCCCGGATCGCCGCCGCCGGGCTGCTCCTGGCCGCCACCGCGACGCTGGTCCTCGGGCCCCCAGGGCCACCGTCCTGGGCAGGGCTGACCGCGATCGTGGTCGCCGCCGTGGTGCCGCCGGCCGGCTGGTACGCGAGCCGGGCCGCCGCCGCCCGGGGCGACCGCCCGGTGGCCGTCTTCCGGGCCGTCATGCTGGTCGCGCTGATCGACGTCGTGCTGCTGGTGGCGAGCGGTCGGGTGGTCTGACCCCGCGCCCGGGTGGTCCGGTTCAGGTGGTCGCACGGTCCGGGCCAGGCGGCCGGAACGGGGCGGGGACAGGGTCGGAACGCGGCCGGGATACCGGGTCGGCGTACAGGAGGCGATCACCGCCCACTACCCTGGAGCCCGTTGGGCCCGGGTACGACCACCGTGCCCGTTCCGCCGAGCCGGGGATCGCGACGGCGACCGGATTCGCAACGAGGAGGACCAGGTGACGCGCTCGATCAGGGGGGCCCGGCGAGCCGCGGCGATGCTGACCGGTACGGCAGCCGCCACCACCCTGCTGCTGTCCGGATGCGGGACGGGCCAGATCGCGGAGACCGCCGCGAAGGTGCCCACCAGCATCGGTGCCAACGCGCAGTCGCCCGACAACAACTTCAAGGTCCGCAACCTGTCGATCGACTATTCCAGGGTCGAGGGCTACCGGGCCGGCGAGAACGCGCCGCTCAATGTCGCCCTCTACAACGACTCCGGCCAGCCCGTGACAGTCAAGATCACCCCCGAGGGTGCCCGGGCCGTGGTGCTCACCGGACCCTCGGCCCCTCCCACGCCGGGCGGTACGGCCTCGGCCAGCCCCTCGCCCGCGACGACCTCCGGCAGCCCCGAACCGGGCGGTTCGGCCTCGGCGACGCCGTCCGGGGGAGCGTCGGCCAGCCCGAGCCCGACCCCGGCCCCGGAGGCTGCGGCCGAGATCCGGATTCCCGCCGGCGGATTCGTCGTCCTGAACAAGGCCGTCGGAAGCTGGCTCCAACTGGCCGGGCTGACCGAGGCGCTGCTCCCGGGCGAGTCGGTGCCGCTGACGTTCGACTTCAGCGGAACCAAGGTGCTCCTCGACGCGCCCGTCGCGGTGCCGCTGACCCCGGCGCCCACCGGCGCCCCGGTCGTCGGGGGGAACGAAGAGGGCCACGGCGGCTGAGCGGGTTCCGGAGCCCGACCGGTTCCTGGACGGCCCGGCGACGCGTTGGCGTACCGACGAGGATGGCACGCGCTCGGCGCCGGTTTCGTCGTATGAGTTGGATAGCGTGCTGAGGTGAACAGCCGAGCCACGTCCCGCCCAGCCGCTGGCCGCACCCGGGCCGCGACCCGCGATCCCCGGCCCGCCTACGAGTGCGACGCCTGCGGCCACCAGCCGCCCAAGTGGGTCGGGCGCTGCCCGGAGTGCGGCGAGTGGGGTGCCGTCGTCGAGTCGACGCTCACCGGTCCCACCGTCTCCGGCCGGGTCGTGAGTTCCCGGGCGCCGGCCGAGCCCGCCCGGCCCATCGCCACGATCAGCGCGGCGCCGGCCCGAGCCGTCCCCACCGGGGTGCCCGAGCTCGATCGGGTGCTCGGCGGCGGCCTGGTGCCCGGCGCGGTGGTGTTGCTCGCCGGTGAGCCAGGGGTCGGCAAGTCGACCCTGCTGCTCGACGTGGCCCAGCAGTGGGCGGCCGGCGCCGGCAGCCCCTCGCTGGTGGTCAGCGGTGAGGAGTCGGTGAGCCAGGTCCGGCTCCGGGCCGAGCGGATGGGCGCGCTGCACGACCAGCTCTATCTGGCCGCCGAGAACGATCTCGGGGCCGTCCTCGGGCACCTGGACGCGGTCAAGCCGGGCCTGCTCGTGCTCGACTCCGTGCAGACGATCTCCACTCCGGGCACCGAGGGAGTGCCCGGCGGGGTGACCCAGGTCCGGGCGGTCACCGCCGCCCTGGTCTCGATCGCCAAGGAGCGGGGCCTCGCGACCGTGCTGGTCGGGCACGTCACCAAGGACGGCCAGGTGGCCGGCCCGAGGGTGCTGGAGCATCTGGTCGACGTGGTGCTGCACTTCGAGGGCGACAAGCATTCCTCGCTGCGGATGGTCCGGGGTATCAAGAACCGGTTCGGCACGGCCGACGAGGTCGGTTGCTTCGAGATGCACGAGGGTGGGATCAGCAGCCTGGCCGATCCGTCCGGGCTGTTCCTGACCCGGTCCACCGAACCGGTCCCGGGGACCTGCGTGACGGTGGCCATGGAGGGCCGGCGGGCGCTGGTCACCGAGGTGCAGGCACTGATCGGCGCCACGGTCGCCGGCTCACCCCGCCGGACGGTCTCCGGCCTGGACAGCGCCCGGCTGGCCATGGTGCTCGCGGTGCTGCAACGCCGGACCGAGCGGCTGACCCTGCACGACCGGGAGGTCTTCGCCGCCACCGTCGGCGGGATCCGGGTGGTCGAGCCGGCCGCCGATCTCGCGGTCGCGCTCGCCGTCGCGTCCGGCGGTCTGAACCTGGCCATCGCACCGAACCTGGTGGCGATCGGCGAGGTGGGTCTGACCGGTGAGGTACGCCGGGTCGCCGCCGTACCGCGCCGGCTGGCCGAGGCGGCCCGTCTCGGCTTCCGGTTCGCTCTGGTGCCCACCGGTTGCGGACCGACGGCGACCGGGGCGGGGCCGGAGAACATGCGGGTGATGGAAGTCACCGACGTGCGATCGGCGCTGCAGTCCGTGGCGCGGATATCGGCTGAGTAACCATACGGTCACGGAGCTGCGGCATGCCACGCCATGCAATGCTTGCGGCCGTTGCTATCCGGGGTCCGACGGGAACCGCCGTGCCGGCAAGGCCGGTCATTCAGGTGCAAACAGGATACTTCGCAGCCGGTTCCGAGACGGTACCGACGGCGCCTCGATGGGAGGAAACAGGCACAGTGGCACGTCACAGTAACCACGGCAGCACCCAACGCAGGGCGGTCCGTAGAATGTCCGAGTGCCGATCGACCGCGAAGCGAACCGAACCGCCAGCGCGGCCTCCCCTGTCCGCACCAGCGCCGCCGGCTCGCCGGCACGCCCTGTCGGCGTCGGAGTGACCGTGACCGGCGGAGGGCTGACCGGGGATCCGTTGCGTGCCAACCTCGCGCTGATGGCGCCGGGTACGGCACTACGTGACGGCCTGGAACGCATCCTGCGTGGCCGCACGGGTGCCCTGATCGTGCTCGGCTACGACAAGGTCGTCGAAACGCTGTGCACCGGCGGCTTCCCCCTTGACGTCGAGTTCTCCGCGACCCGGGTCCGCGAGTTGTGCAAAATGGACGGCGCCGTGGTGCTGTCCAGCGACGGCACCCGGATCGTCCGCGCCGCCGTGCATCTGATGCCCGATCCGTCGATCCCGACCGAGGAATCCGGCACCCGGCACCGCACCGCCGAGCGGGTGGGCAGGCAGACCGGTTTCCCCGTGATCTCGGTCAGCCAGTCGATGCGGATCATCAGCCTCTACGTCAACGGCCAGCGGCACGTGCTGGACGACTCGGCGGCGATCCTGTCCCGGGCCAACCAGGCGCTGGCCACCCTGGAGCGGTACAAGCTCCGGCTGGACGAGGTCTCCGGCACGCTGTCCGCGCTGGAAATCGAGGACCTGGTCACGGTCCGCGACGCGGTGGCCGTGGTGCAGCGGCTGGAGATGGTCCGTCGGATCGCCGACGAGATCGCCGGATACGTCGTGGAGTTGGGTACCGACGGCCGACTCCTCGCCCTCCAGCTCGACGAGCTGATGGCGGGCGTGGACGCCGACCGGACGCTGGTCATCCGGGACTACCTGCCGACCGGACGCAAGGCTCGGACCCTTGACGAGGCTCTGGTCGAACTTGACCTGCTCACCGCGACCGAGCTGATCGACCTGGTCGCGGTCGCCAAGGCGATCGGCTACCCGGGCGCCTCGGACGCGCTCGACGCGGCGGTCAGCCCACGCGGCTTCCGGCTGCTCGCCAAGGTGCCCCGGCTGCCCGGCCTCGTGGTCGACCGGCTGGTCGGACACTTCGGCAGCCTGCAACGGTTGCTCGGCGCGACGGTCGAGGACCTCCAGGCCGTCGACGGGGTGGGTGACGCCCGCGCCCGGGGCGTACGGGAGGGGCTCTCCCGGCTCGCCGAGGCGTCCATTCTGGAGCGGTACGTCTAACCCTCGGCCCGTCCGGCGCTCCCCCGGCTCCGCCGGTACGTCTCGGGTCAGCCGGTACGTCTCGGGTCAGCCGGTACGTCTCGGGTCAGCCGGTGATGGTGAGCCGGACCGGATCGCTGTGCTTGTCACCCAGCCGGCCGAAGAGCTGGTAGGTGCCGGCCGACGGGTAGGGCCCGGCGGCGACCCCGTTGCCGCACTTGGAACTCTCCCGACCGTTCCACGAGATCGTGTACGTGTTCTCGTGGTTGGGCGGGAACGGCCGTACGTCGTTGGACCGGACGGTGGCACAGTCGTCGGACGACCAGACCTTGCGGGCACCGAGCTTGATGTACAGCTCCTGTAGGTCGGCACCGACGTCCCGGTTACAGGTCCGGCTCGAGACATTCTTGATTTTGATTCGTAGCTCGACCGGCTCACCCCGCTGCGCGGAGGCCTGCGAGGGCACCGGGACGACCGACATCTCCGCATCGGTGCACTCGTTCTGCACCGGTGGCGGGGCCGCCGGCACCTGTCCACCGCCGGCCGGCTCGACCGGAGGGCCGCCGCCGTCATCCTGCGGCGTGCCGGACGGGTCACCGCTCGACGCTGGGTCCACGGGACCACCCGACTCGGGGGCACCGGACTGCGAGGCGTCGACCTCCGGGGTGAGCAGCGGGGTCGGCCCGGTCGACTGACCCGAGCCGCCGCCCTTACCGGGGTTGTCCGGCTCGCCGCTCGACCCGAAGCACGAGTACAGCAGCACGATCAGAAAAAGCAGCCCGGCACCGAGCACGACGGCTCGACGCCGCCAGTACACGGCGGGCGGCAGGGGGCCAACCGTCAAACGCATAATGTCCTCACCGTATCGGCACCCGTGCCGCCGACCCTCACGACGCGCCGGGGGCCCGCCGAGGCGTACCCGATCGGTCCGGACACCGTCGGGCGGACCCGGCGGCGGCGCCGTCTCCGCCGGGCCTCACAGATAGACCTTGCGCTGGTAGACGGCGTGCGCTCCGGCCACCCGGTCGAGGAACAACCGACCCAGACAATGATCGATCTCGTGTTGCAGGGCTCGCGCCTCGAAGCCATCGGTGACCAGCCGTACCGCCGCACCGGTGCCTGGCAGCACCGCCTGGACCACCACCCGGCTGGCCCGCTTGACGTCACCGGTCAGGTCGGGGACCGACATGCAGCCCTCCCGGCCCAGCCGCCACCGGCTGGCCTCGACCACCTCCGCGTTGCAGAGCACGAAGGTGCCGTGCGACGTCAGTGTCTTCGGATGGCCGGTGACATCCACGGCGAAGACCCTGGCGCCGACCCCGACCTGCGGCGCGGCCAGGCCGACGCAGCCGGGCGACACCCGCATGGTGGCGACCAGGTCGGCGGCGAGCCGGACCACGTCGTCGGCGAGGGGATCGACCTGCTCGCCGGCCCGGCTCAACACCCCGACCGGAGCGGTGAGCACCGACCGCACCCCACCCCGATCGCCGAGCACCGCCGTCGTCCAGTCCCCCAGACCACAGTCCTGTCCGGCGGTCACAACATGTCCGAGTCGGCTCGGCGCAGGGTGACCTCCACATCCAGCCGGGCGGCCGCCTCGGCCAGCCGCTCGGCGAGGCCCTCCGCCGTACCCGGCGGCAGCTCGACCTCGGCGAGAAGGACGTAAAGCGGCCCGCTGAGCCGAGTGGTCAGGTCGGTCAGGTTGCCACCGGTCTCGGCCAGCACCCGGGTCAGCGCCGAGACGATGCCGAGCCGGTCGGCCCCGTGCACCGACATCAGGTAGGGCTCGCCGATCGGAGTACTCGTCGCCTCCGCACCGACCTGCCGAACCGTTGCCACCAGTGGGCCGTCGGCGACGACCGGAGCCAGCGCGGCCTCCGCCTCCGGCCCGGAGGGGCCGACGCAGATCAGCGTCATCGCGAAGTGTCCACGTAGCCGGGTCATGGTCGAGTCGGTCAGGTTCGCCCCGACCTCGGCGAGCGCCTCCGCGACGTCGGCCACGATGCCGGGCCGGTCCGGACCGATGACGGTGATCGCCAGCTCACTCATCCGGGCAGTCTGCCCGATCCACCCCCGCCCCGGGGCTCGACCCGAGGTCCGGCCCACGCTGCGGGACGGACCCGCCCGGCAGGCCGGCGACCGGGCCCGGCGTCCACTCCCCGCCGAGCCATGGCCACCCGCCATCGAACGCGAAGCCCAGCCGACGCCAGCCAGGGCCAGCCGACGCCAGCCAGGCCCAGCCGACGCGAGGCTCGGCAGGCGTGACAGGATCGACGGCGCGATGTCGAAGACACAGCTCGCCACCGCGGCCATCCGGTGGTACGACGAGAACGCCCGCGACCTGCCGTGGCGAGAGCCCGGCGTCGGGGCCTGGCCGATCCTGGTCAGCGAGATCATGTTGCAGCAGACCCCGGTGGTACGGGTGCTGCCGGCCTGGCGGGCATGGCTTACCCGGTGGCCCACACCAGCGGCGCTGGCTGCCGACACTCCGGCCGAAGCGATCCGGATGTGGGGACGACTCGGCTATCCACGTCGGGCCCTGCGGCTGCACGAGTGCGCGTCGGCGTTGGTGGAGCGGCACAGCGGGGACGTACCGACCGACCTGGAGCAGTTGCTGGCGCTGCCCGGTGTCGGAAGCTACACCGCGCGGGCGGTGGCGGCCTTCGCGTACGGCCAGCGCCACCCGGTGGTCGACACCAACGTACGACGGTTGGTGGCCCGGGCGGTCGCCGGCGAACCGGACGCCGGCCCGGCGACCCGCCCGGCCGACCTGGTCGCGACCGAGGCACTGCTTCCCGCACAACCCGGTACGGCCGCCCGGGCCAGCGCCGCCTTCATGGAGCTGGGCGCGCTGGTCTGTACCGCCCGGTCTCCCCGGTGCGTCGACTGTCCACTGGCCACCCGCTGCGCCTGGCGGGCGTCCGGCCGATCGGCACCGTCCGGGCCGACCCGGCGTCCTCAGCGGTACGCCGGCACCGACCGGCAGGTCCGGGGCAAGCTCCTCGCCGTTCTGCGGGAGACCACCGGGCCGGTACCCCGGGCCCGGCTGGACCTGGTCTGGTCCGACGACCTGCAACGGTCCCGCGCCCTGGCCGGTCTCATCGAGGACGGCCTGGTCGAGATGATCGGCGATACCTGCGTGCTGGCCGGCGAAGCCTGAGCCTCAGGTGGGTGGGCGGTAGGTGGTTAAGAAGGGGCCCTTCCTCTACAAAAAGCGATAAGAAGGGGCCCTTCCTTACGCAGAAACGGGTCCGGCCCGGCGACTTCGTCGCCGGGCCGGACCCGTTGTGTGTGCCTACTCGCCAGCGGCTGCGGTGTTGCCAAGGTCGGCCGGTACCGCGTCGGGCACCTCAACCGGCTTGTCCGCACCGCGGAACACCAGCTTGGACTTGTCGATGTCCTCCGGGTCACCCTCGCAGTCCACGACCACGATCTGACCGGGCGTGAGCTCGTTGAAGAGGATCCGCTCGGACAGGTTGTCCTCGATGTCGCGCTGGATCGTCCGACGCAGCGGCCGGGCGCCCAGCACCGGGTCGAAGCCCTTCTTCGCCAGGTACTTCTTGGCGTTGTCGGTGAGCTCGAGTCCCATGTCCTTGTTGCGGAGCTGGGTCTCGATCCGCTGGATCATGATGTCCACGATGTGCAGGATCTCGTTCTGGTTGAGCTGGTGGAACACGATCGTGTCGTCGATCCGGTTGAGGAACTCCGGCCGGAAGTGCTGCTTCAGCTCGTCGTTGACCTTCTGCTTCATCCGCTCGTAGTTCGAGTCGGAATCCTCGGAGGCCTGGAAGCCCATCGACACCGCCTTGGCCACGTCCCTGGTGCCCAGGTTGGTGGTCAGGATGATGACGGTGTTCTTGAAGTCGACGATCCGACCCTGGCCGTCGGTCAACCGCCCGTCCTCCAGGATCTGGAGCAGGGTGTTGAAGACGTCCGGGTGGGCCTTCTCGATCTCGTCGAAGAGGACCACCGAGAACGGCCGGCGCCGCACCTTCTCGGTGAGCTGGCCACCCTCGTCGTAACCGACGTAGCCGGGGGGCGCCCCGACCAGCCGCGACACGGTGTACCGGTCGTGGAACTCGGACATGTCGAGCTGGATGAGCGCGTCCTCGCTGCCGAACAGGAACTCCGCCAGTGCCTTGGACAGCTCGGTCTTACCGACACCGGACGGACCGGCGAAGATGAACGAGCCGGACGGGCGCTTCGGGTCCTTCAGGCCGGCCCGGGTACGCCGGATCGCCTTCGAGACCGCCTTGACCGCGTCCTCCTGGCCGACGACCCGCTTGTGCAGCTCGTCCTCCATTCGGAGCAGCCGGGACGTCTCCTCCTCGGTGAGCTTGTAGACCGGGATGCCCGTCCAGTTCGCCAGGACCTCGGCGATCTGCTCGTCATCGACCTCGGACACCACGTCCAGGTCGCCGGCCTTCCACTCCTTCTCCCGCTGCGCCTTCTGGCCGAGGAGCTGCTTCTCCTTGTCGCGGAGCTGCGCGGCGCGCTCGAAGTCCTGCGCGTCGATCGCGGACTCCTTGTCGCGACGGACCTGGGCGATCCGCTCGTCGAAGTCGCGCAGGTCCGGCGGCGCGGTCATCCGGCGGATCCGCATCCGGGCACCGGCCTCGTCGATCAGGTCGATCGCCTTGTCCGGCAGGAAGCGGTCGGAGATGTACCGGTCGGCCAGCGTCGCCGCCGCCACCAGAGCGGCGTCGGTGATGGAGACCCGGTGGTGTGCCTCGTAACGGTCCCGAAGACCCTTCAGGATCTCGATGGTGTGCGCCAGTGACGGCTCACCCACCTGGATCGGCTGGAACCGCCGCTCCAGCGCGGCGTCCTTCTCCAGGTGCTTGCGGTACTCGTCGAGGGTGGTCGCGCCGATGGTCTGCAGCTCGCCACGGGCCAGCATCGGCTTGAGGATGCTCGCCGCGTCGATCGCGCCCTCGGCGGCACCCGCACCCACCAGGGTGTGGATCTCGTCGATGAACAGGATGATGTCGCCGCGGGTGCGGATCTCCTTGAGCACCTTCTTGAGGCGCTCCTCGAAGTCACCGCGGTACCGCGAGCCGGCGACCAGGGCACCCAGGTCAAGCGTGTAGAGCTGCTTGTCCTTGAGCGTCTCCGGCACCTCACCCTTGATGATCCGCTGGGAGAGCCCCTCGACGACCGCGGTCTTGCCGACCCCGGGCTCGCCGATCAGGACCGGGTTGTTCTTGGTACGGCGGGAGAGCACCTGCATGACCCGCTCGATTTCCTTCTCCCGGCCGATGACCGGGTCGAGCTTGCCCTCCCGGGCGGCCTGGGTCAGGTTCCGGCCGAACTGGTCCAGCACGAGGCTGGTCGACGGCGCGGCCTCACCCGGCGCGGCACCGGCGGCAGCCGGCTCCTTGCCCTGGTAGCCGGAGAGGAGCTGGATGACCTGCTGGCGGACCCGGTTCAGGTCGGCGCCGAGTTTCACCAGCACCTGGGCGGCAACGCCCTCGCCCTCACGGATCAGCCCGAGCAGGATGTGCTCCGTGCCGATGTAGTTGTGGCCGAGCTGCAACGCCTCGCGCAGCGACAGCTCCAGCACCTTCTTGGCCCGCGGCGTGAACGGGATGTGCCCGCTCGGCGCCTGCTGACCCTGGCCGATGATCTCTTCGACTTGCTGGCGGACGCCCTCCAGCGAAATGCCCAGACTCTCCAGGGCCTTCGCCGCGACGCCTTCACCCTCGTGGATGAGACCTAGCAGGATGTGTTCCGTACCGATGTAGTTGTGGTTGAGCATCCGGGCTTCTTCTTGAGCCAGGACGACAACCCGCCGCGCTCGGTCGGTGAACCGCTCGAACATGCCCTCGTGCTCCTCACGTGCCGTGCGCACTCGATCTTGATGGCCAAGCATCGTGGCGGGGCCACCACCCGGACGTCCGAGGCGGACGCCCGTGCTCCCTTACTCTATCGCCGCGAGCCGACTCTCCTGAGGTCGTGTGTTGCTGGAATGAGCCACGTACGCGACGTTTTTACCAACTGCCCACGCTCAGCGATGCTTCCCAGACCGCCCGCTGTACGCGCAGAGCGAAATTCAAGCCCCTACCCTGACGATCCGGACCCGCATCGTCCACAGGCTGTGGACAACTCCGTCCACTGGTTGTGGACAACGCCTGGGCCGTCAGGTTGTTCCCGGACCGGCCGGGTTGCCGGTCCCGCCTGGCCACCCGCGCCACCTCGGGCCCGACATCGGGCGCCATCCGCCCCGACGGACCCGTACGACGTTTTCGACCGTTTTGTCGAATAACTAGATTATCGGGGTTGAAACGTGCGGGGTGGGCGAACGGCCGGCCGTCCACCCACCCCGCAGAGGCGTCGAGAAGCGCTACGACTAGCGGCCCGCCTTCGCGTGGTACTCATCCACGATCTCCTGGGGGATGCGCCCACGGTCGGAGATGTCCTTGCCTTCCTTCTTCGCCCACGCCCGGATCGCCTTGTTCTGCTCCCGATCGGCGGTAGCGCCACCCCGACCGCGTGCGGCACGACCGCCGACGACCACGCCGCCCCGGCCCACCTTGGAGCCGGCCGCGACGTACGGGGCGAATAGGTCCCGCAATTTGCCGGCGTTCTTGTCCGACAGGTCGATCTCGTACTGAACGCCGTCGAGCGAGAACTTGACGGTCTCGTCCGCGTCTCCGCCGTCCAGGTCATCGACCAGCTTGTGAATGATCTGCTTGGCCACGTGTCGCTATCCTTTCGAGCAGGTTCTCCGCAAACAAGAGCACAATAGCCCGCGAGATGCTTGCTTCGTCAATAGGATGGCGAAACTATGCGACAAGCTGGGCCGACTACTACTCAGGGCGGACCATCGGGAAGAGGATGGTTTCCCGAATTCCGAGGCCGGTGAGGGCCATCAGGAGCCGGTCGATTCCCATTCCGATGCCCCCGGACGGCGGCATTCCGTACTCCATGGCCCGCAGGAAGTCCTCGTCGAGCCGCATCGCCTCGTCGTCACCCTTGGCCGACCGCTGCGCCTGGACCACCAGACGCTCCCGCTGCACCACCGGGTCGACCAGCTCCGAGTACCCCGTGGCCAGCTCGAATCCGAGCACGTACAGGTCCCATTTCTCGGTGAGCCCCGGCTCCGCACGGTGCCCCCGGACCAGCGGGCTCGTCTCCTCCGGATAGTCCCGGACGAAGGTGGGCTGCCGCAGCGTGGGCACCACCAGTTCCTCGAAAAGCTCCTCGGCGAGCTTGCCCGGCCCCCACTTGGGATCGACCGCCAGGCCCACCTTTTCCGCGTACCCCAGAAGGTCGGCCATCCCGGTCCGGACCGTCACCTCCTCGCCCAGTGCCTCGGAAAGCGCCCCGTAGAGGGTTGTCGAAGTCCACTGACCGCCGAGGTCGAACTCGGTGCCGTCGGCGTGCGTGACCACGTGCGACCCGCCGGCCGCGAGCGCGGCGCCCTGCACCAGCTCACGAGTGAGGGTCGCCATAGTGTCATAGTCACCGTACGCTTCGTATGCCTCCAGCATCGCGAACTCGGGCGAGTGCGAAGAGTCGGTCCCCTCATTCCGGAAGTTACGGTTGATCTCGAAGACCCGGTCGATGCCACCGACCACCGCCCGCTTGAGAAAAAGCTCGGGGGCGATTCGCAGATACAGATCCGTGTCTAACGCATTGCTGTGCGTCACGAATGGCCGTGCGGTAGCACCACCGGGCAGCGCTTGCAGCATGGGGGTTTCGACTTCGACGAAACTCCGGGCGTGCAGCGAATCGCGCAGACTACGCAGCGTCGTCGCCCTCGTGCGTACCATCTCCCGGGCCCTGGGCCGCACGATCAGATCGACATAACGCTGCCGGACCCGCGCCTCCTCGCTAAGCGGCTTGTGCGCCACGGGTAGCGGCCGGAGCGCCTTCGCGGTCAGCGCCCAGGAATCGGCGAGCACCGAAAGTTCACCCCGCCGACTGGTAATCACCTCACCGGTCACTCCGACGTGATCGCCGAGGTCGATCTGTCGCTTCCAGGCATCGAGGCGATCCGCGCCGACCCGGTCGAGTGAGAGCATCGCCTGCAGTTCGGTGCCGTCGCCGTCCCGGAGGGTGGCGAAGCAGAGCTTGCCGGTGTTGCGAACGAAGATCACCCGGCCGGTCACCGACGTGACGTCCCCGCTGGCGGTGTCGGTGGGCAGATCCGCGTAGCGGTCCCGGATCTGCGCGAGGGTCGCCGTCCGCGGATATCCCAGCGGATACGGTTCAACGCCGTCGGCGAGCATGCGCTCCCGCTTCTCCCGGCGAACCCGCATCTGCTCGGGGACGTCGTCGACGGGATCGGCAGGGCTGGGAATCTCCTGGGTCACGGCATGCTTCCTCGGGAATTGTGTCGGCTGAGTCCGGCCCCGAGCGTACTCAAGTGCCGACCGGCTCCGGCACTGGATAACCTCCAGCCATGGTTGACCAGACTCACGCCCTCTCCTTCGGCGCCGCGGCGACCGCCTACGACCGGTACCGGCCGAGCTATCCCGAACCCGCCGTCGCCTGGGCGATCGACCGTCCCTCACCCGCCCGGGTGGTCGATCTCGGCGCCGGCACCGGCATCCTGACCAGGGAGGTGCTGGCACTGGGCCACCACGCGGTACCCGTCGAACCGGACCCGGAGATGCGGGCCCAGCTCGCCGCCGCCACCCCGGGCGTCGTCGCGCTGGCCGGCACGGCCGAGCAGGTACCGCTGCCGGACGGCTCGGTGGACGCGATCGTCGCCGGACAGGCGTACCACTGGTTCGACCATCCGGTGGCACACGCCGAGGGAGCCCGGCTGCTGCGTCCGGGCGGAACGTACGCCGCGCTGTTCAACGAACGGGACGAATCGGAGTCCTGGGTGGCCGCGCTGACCGCGCTCACCGTCGAACTGCTCGGCGGGCGGGGAATCCGGGAGGACGGCGCGTGGATGGCCGACCTCGACGAGGCTTTCGAGCCGGTGGAGCGGGTCGAGTTCCGGCACCAGGTCACGCACAGCCCGGAAACCCTGGTCGGGATGATCACCACCCGCTCGCACTACATCACCGCCACCGAACAGCGCCAACGGGAGGTCGACGCGGCAATCCGCGAGCTGGCGGCGAGCCATCCGGACCTGGCCGGCCGGGAGACATTCCCGCTGCCGTACCGGACCCTGGTCTTCCGGGCCCGCCGCCGGTAACCATCGGTCCGTCCGGCCCGGCCCGGGGTTTCGGTCCGGGCCGGAGCCCTACCGGTTGCGGTCGTAGACCATCCGCAACCCGATCAACGTGATCATCGGCTCGTGGTGCGTGATCGTCCGGCACTCGCCGATCACCAACGGCGCCAGCCCGCCGGTGGCGATCACCGCCCGCACCTCGCCCAGCTCCTCGACCATCCGTTCGACGATCCGGTCGACCTGGCCGGCGAAGCCGAAGTACATCCCGGCCTGGAGACACTCGACGGTGTTCTTCCCGATCACCGAGCGCGGCACGGTCGGCTCGACCTTGCGGAGCTGGGCCGCCCGGGCGGCGAGGGCGTCGAACGAGATCTCGATGCCGGGCGCGAACGCGCCGCCGAGGAACTCGCCACGACCGCTGATCACGTCGAAGTTGGTGGTGGTGCCGAAGTCGACCACGATCGACGGTCCCCCGTAGAGGGTGAACGCCGCGAGCGTGTTCACCACCCGGTCGGCACCGACCTCCTTCGGGTTGTCGATCGCCAACTGCACGCCGGTCTTCACCCCCGGCTCGACGATCACGTGCGGAAGGTCCGCGTAGTACCGGGCCAGCATCGACCGCAGCGACCGCAGCGCCGCCGGCACCGTCGAGCAGGCCGCCACGCCGGTGACCTCGACCGCGTCGGCAGCCAGCAGACCACGCAGTTTGAGGCCCAGTTCGTCGGCCGTCGACCGGGCGTCGGTCTTGATCCGCCAGGAGTGGACCAACTTCTCGCCCTCGAAGGTCGCCAGGACGGTGTTGGTGTTACCGATGTCGATACACAGCAGCATTCGTCAGTCCCGGGCCCGAGGTTCTGCCGGTCGGAGGTCCAGCGCGATGTCCAAGATAGGCGAGGAGTGGGTCAGCGCCCCAACCGAGAGGTAGTCGACCCCGGTCGCGGCGTACTCGGCGACCGTGTCGAGGGTCAGCCCGCCGGTCGCCTCGAGCTCGGCCCGGTCGCCCACCGCGCTGACCACCTCGGTCAGCAGTTCCGGCGTCATGTTGTCGCAGAGCAGGAAGTCGGCGCCGACCTCGACCGCCTCGACCGCCTCGGCGACCGAGGTGACCTCCACCTGCACCGGAACGTCCGGAAACACCTCCTGGACCCGCCGGTACGCCGGACCGATGCCGCCGGCCGCCAGCTTGTGGTTGTCCTTGATCATGGCAACGTCGTACAGGCCCAGGCGCTTGTTGGCGCCACCGCCGGCCCGGACCGCGTACTTCTCCAGCGCCCGCAGGCCGGGCGTCGTCTTCCGGGTGTCCAGCACCGTCGCCTTGGTGCCGGCCAGCGCCTCGACCCAGGCCCGGGTGTGGGTGGCCACCCCGGACATCCGGCTGAGCAGGTTCAGGGCGGTCCGCTCGGCGGTGAGCAGCGAGCGCGTCGGCCCGGTCACCGTCGCCAGTACGTCGCCCCGGGCCACCCGGTCGCCGTCGGCGGCCACCGGCAGCACCCGCACGGTACGGGTGGCGGCCAGGTCGAAGACGGCGGCGGCCACGGCCAGCCCGGCCACCACACCGTCGGCGCGGGCCACCACATCAGCCGTGTCGACCTGCTCGTCCGGCACGGTGGCCACACTGGTCACGTCGCGCCGCTCCGGTCCCAGGTCCTCGTCCAGCGCCCCCCGCACGATCCGTTCCACCACCGCCGGGTCGAGCCCGGCGGCCCGCAACGCCTGCGTGGTCGAGAGTTTCAGCACAGTGCCTCCCAATCCTGTTCGAGACTGCCCGTCTGACCGATCGAGCTGACCAGGTGCCCGAGCCAATCGTCGCGCGATTCCGGGTGGTCGGACCGCCAATGGCAACCCCGGGTCTCCTGCCGGGCGTACGCGGCACCGACCAGGGCCGAGGCAACGGTGAGCAGGTTCGTCGCCTCCCAGCTCGCCGTCCGGGGTGCGCTCCGGGTGGCGCCGAAGGTGGCCAGCTCGGCCGCTGTCGCCCGCAGCGAGTCGGCCGACCGGAGCACTCCGGCGCCCCGGGTCATCGCCCGGGCCAGCCCGGCCCGCACCGCCGGATCCACCACCGCGCCGACCCCGCCACGCCATCCGCCGCCCGGTGCGGGTTCGGCCTGTGCCGGCAGGTCCCGGGCGATGTCCTGGGTGATCCGCCGGGCGAAGACCAGGCCCTCCAGCAGCGAGTTGCTGGCCAGCCGGTTGGCGCCGTGCACACCCGTGCAGGCCACCTCGCCGCAGGCGTACAGGCCCGGGATGGAGGTGCGGCCGTGCAGGTCGGTACGGACCCCGCCGGAGGCGTAGTGCGCGGCCGGGGCCACCGGGATCGGCTCGACCGCCGGGTCGACACCGGCCGACAGGCAGGCGGCGACGATTGTGGGAAAACGCCGGGCCAGGAACTCCGCGCCGAGGTGCCGGGCGTCCAGGTAGACGTGGTCGGCACCGGTGGCCAGCAGCACCCGGTGGATCCCCTTCGCCACCACGTCCCGGGGGGCGAGTTCGGCCAGCTCGTGCTGACCGACCATGAACCGTTTGCCGTCGGCGTCGACCAGGTGGGCCCCTTCGCCCCGCAACGCCTCCGAGACCAGCGGCTGCTGGGCACCGGTCGTCGCAGCCGCACCGGTCGTCGCAGCCGCACCGGTCGTCGTACCCGCACCGGTCGTCGTACCCGACCCGGTCGGGACGGCTGCGGCGCCGGCGGGCCGGATCAGCGCGGTCGGGTGGAACTGGACGAACTCCAGGTCGGTCACGGCGGCGCCGGCCCGCAGCGCGAGGGCGACACCGTCGCCGGTGGAGACCGCCGGGTTGGTGGTGACGGCGAAAACCTGGCCCATCCCGCCGGTGGCCAGCACCACCGCGCGGGCGAGAATCGCGCCGACCCCGTCCTCGGTGCCCTCGCCGAGCACGTGCAGGGTGATCCCGCAGGCCCGACCCGGGCCCGCCGACCCGGACGCCGGGGTCCGCAGCAGGTCGAGGACGAGGGCGTGCTCGACCAGGCGGATCCAGGGATCACGACCGACCGCGGCGTGCAGCGCCCGCTGCACCTCGGCGCCGGTCGCGTCGCCGCCGGCATGCACGATACGATCGGCCCGGTGGCCGCCCTCCCGGGTGAGCATCAGCGAGCCGTCCGCGTTGCGGTCGAACTCGGCACCGGTCCGGATCAGCTCACGCAGCCGGGTCGGCCCCTCCTCCACGAGTACCCGGACCGCCGCCGGATCGCAGAGCCCGACCCCGGCCAGCTCGGTGTCGGAGGCGTGCGCCGCGGGGGTGTCCAACGGATCGAGTACGGCCGCGATGCCGCCCTGCGCCCACCGGGTGGAGCCGTCGTCGATGTTGACCTTGGTCACCACCGTCACGTGCAGTCCCGCCTCGCGCAGGTGCAACGCGGCCGTGAGCCCCGCGATACCCGACCCGATCACGATCACATCGGTCGTCTCCACCCAGCCGGGCTCCGGTGCGGCCAGCAGCCGGGGTAGCTCCGGCAGGTCAACGGTCGGAAACTGCATCATTCCAGTCAACCGCGTACCGCTGGCGCCGGTCCGGGCAGGGCCCCCGGAAGTGGCCTGCGACGCTATCCGGTGCGCATGGGCAGGCCGCCGGGGCCGGCGTCCCTGAGCGACCTGGTGAATTTGCCGTCCGAGATCCACAGGTAGCACCGCACCCCCCGGTTGCCCGCCTGCCAGTCCTCCGGTCCGCCGGGCAGCGCCATGATCCCGGTACGGAACCGGATGCTGTTCTGCGGCACCTCGACGTACCTCGCGGTGGCCCGGTAGCAACCGTCGTAGAACGCCGCCCAGTCACGCTCGGCGCTCGGGTACTTCAGGCCGGCCGGGGCCCGCCACACCCCGGTGAACTCGCTGTTGTGCCGCTTGCCGCAGTCGAGCGCCGGCATCCGGTCGATGTTCCCGGTCCGGGTCAGCGTCGCCGCGTAGCAGCCCAGGTGCAGCGGTCCTGGTGCGCGCAGTGTCCCCTTGAGCGTGCCGGTCCGGGTGACCACGTCGCCGTTGTCCTCGACATTGGACAGCTCCGTCACGTCGCAGCGGAACCATCGGGCCCCGCCAGTCCAGCCGTTCGGCGAGGGGGTCGCCACGCCGAGCCAGAGCCGCCCGGTCCGCCAGTCCGCGCCGAGGAACTCCCGCGCCTTGCCGTCACACTCCGAATAGGCCTTGGCGAACTCGGCCGAGCCCCGGGCCGGCGGTGCGGCCGCGTTCGCCGCCGCGCCGGTGAAGGCACCCACGTGTACGGTCTCCAGCCGGTGACTGATCGGACAGTCGACCGGAAGGTACGACGACAGGTAGACGGTCTCGGAGAAGTCCGCCGCGTGGCACGTCTCGGCCTTCGGGGAAAAGATCTTCGGCTCGCCGACCCTGGCCCAGTCGTCGGTGAGGTCCCCGTCCGAGCCACCCGGCGCGGCGCAACCGCCCAGGCCGAGACCAACGGCTCCGGCCAGGGCCAGGACGGTCATCCAACGGCGCATCGCGTCCCTCCCCAGGGCAACCAACAGTCATGGATGGCTGCACCCTACGTTACCGGCGCACTCCGCCACGGCGTAGAGATCATTCTCGTGTCGGGGACGGCCGTTGGGTGGAGGACCCAGCTCACCCGTTCGCCACCTGGTCGCCCCGGACCAGGTCACCGGCCATCCCCGGCACCGCCTCGGCCGGATCCCCGCCCAGCTCGATGATCCGGTTGGCCGCGTCCACATGTACGACCCGAGGCCGGTACGACCGCGCGGTGGCATCGTCGAGCTGGGCGTAGGAGATCAGGATGACCAGGTCACCGGGTTGCACCAGCCGGGCGGCGGCACCGTTGATGCCGATCACCCCGCTGCCCCGCTCGCCCGGGATGACATACGTCTCCAGCCGGGCCCCGTTGGTGATGTCCACGATCGCGACCTGCTCGCCGGGCAGTAGGTCGGCGGCGTCGAGCAGGTCGGCGTCGACCGTCACCGAGCCGACGTAGTGCAGGTCCGCCTGGGTCACCGTGGCCCGGTGGATCTTCGACTTGAGCATGGTGCGGAACATCGGACTATTCCTCCGTGGTGCGGGCTGCCGGAGCCAACTCGACCGGCAGGTTGTCGATCAATCGGGTACTGCCGACCCAGGCGGCGACCAGCATCCGGGCCGGGCCGGATGTCGGGGCGGGTCCCAGGTGCGGGTCGGTCAGCACCAGGTAGTCCAGCTTGGCGTCGGTCGTGCCCTCGCCGAAGGCACGGTACGCGGCGGCGAGGGCACCGTCGGCACCCCGGCCGTCCCCGGCGGCGGCCGCCCCCGCCCCCAGTGCCGCCGACAGGCGCAGTGCCGCAGCCCGGTCCTGCGCGGAGAGGTAGCGGTTGCGGCTGGACAGCGCCAGTCCGTCCGGCTCCCGGACGGTGGGCACCCCGACGATCTCCACGTCCAGTTCCAGGTCCCGGACCATCCGGCGAACCAGCGTGAGCTGCTGGTAGTCCTTCTCCCCGAAGACCGCGACATCCGGCCGGAGCAGGTTGAGCAGCTTCGCCACCACGGTCAGTACGCCGTTGAAGAAGCCGGGGCGGCTGGCGCCCTCCAACTCCTCGCCGAGGCTTCCCGGGTCCACCCGGACCATCGGCTCGCCGTCCGGATAGAGCTCCTCCCGGGACGGCGCGAAGACGTACCGCACCCCGGCCGTCCGGCAGACCTCCAGGTCGGCGTCCAGGGTCCGGGGATAGCGGTCGAAGTCCTCGTTCGGACCGAACTGGAGCGGATTCACGAAGATCGTCGCCAGCACGGAGTCGGCCCGTTCCCGGGCCGCCCGCAGCAGCGCCTCGTGCCCGGAGTGCAGCGCACCCATCGTCATCACCACCGCCAGCGAACCCGGCAGCGGCGCCAGCGCGGCAGCCAACTCCGCCCTGGTCCGCAACACCTCGGTCATGACCCCTCCCCACTACGCCCGGCGCCGCCATGATCCGGCCGACCGGTCATCGAGCCGATCCATCCGCCGTACCCGGTCACACGACTGATCCGTTGCCCGTACCCGGTCACGCGGCGACCTGGCGGTTCCGATCCGCCAGCACACCCAGCAGCGACTCGGCGTCGGACGGCCGGAGCCGACCGGCGGCGATCGCCCGGTCGGCGGTCCGCCGGGCGAGCGCGAGGTAGCCGGGCACCGACTCCGGGGCGGTCACGGCGAGCCGGTCCAGGTGCCGGGCGATCGTACCGGCGTCGCCCCGGGACACCGGCCCGGTCAGCGCCGCGTCACCGAGCCGGAGGGCATTCTCCAGCGCGGCCCGCAGCAGCGGCCCGAGCACCTTCTCTGGCTGGGACACGCCCGCGTCGCGGAGCCGGTCCGCGGCCTCGTTGACCAGCGTGACGAGATGGTTCGCGCCGTGCGCGAGAGCGGCGTGGTACAGCGGGCGGTCCGGCTCCGCCACCCACTCCGGTACGCCGCCGAGATCGGCGACCAGCCGGACGGCGAACGGCCGCAGCGGCGTCGGGGCGGTCACCCCGTACGAGATTCCGGGCAGCCGGGTCAGGTCGTCGGCCGTACCGGTGAAGGTCATCGCCGGATGCAGGGCCAGCGGGCGGGCACCCACCGCGACGGCCGGAGCGAGTACGTCGAGCCCGTGTGCCCCCGACGTGTGCGCGACCACCTGGCCCGGCCGGAGCACACCGGTGGAGGCGAGCCCGGCGACGACCGCACCGAGCGAGTCGTCCGGTACGGCGATCAGCAGCAGATCCGTGGCGGCCCTGGCCACCTCGTGGGCCGGTCGTACGTCGGTACCCGGCAGCAGGCTGTCGATCCGGTCCTTGGCCGCGGCCGAAACCCCGGCGGCGGCGACCACCCGATGGCCGGCGCGGGCCAGGGCGGCACCCAGTACGGCTCCCACCCGACCAGCGCCGATCACGCCGATGGTGAGCTGGCGCGGTGATGCGCTCATAGCGATGATCCAGTCCTCGAAATGTGGTACCGGTCGATCGCAAGTATGCGCCGCCGTCACATGCCTGGAACAAGAGGTTGTGAAAACGTTCACCACCGGCGGGGGCCCACCGCCGGTGCCCCGGCGCCCGGTCTGGTGGGTGAACCCAGGTCATCGGTGGCGCATAACCTGTGCCGGTGCCCATCTCCTGGCGATCGGCGATGTCCACCGCGCTGTACGGCAGTGCGGGGTTCTTCGTCACCGGCGCCGGGCCCGCCGCGCACTTCCGGACCAGTGCACACGCCGTACCGGTCCTCGGCGCCGCGCTGCTGCGGCTGCTGGACGGGGTCGACGCCGCGCTCGGCCGGCCCGACCCGCTGGACGTGGTCGACGTCGGCGCCGGTCGCGGCGAGCTGCTGACCACGCTGGCCCGACTCGCCCCGCCCGAACTGGCCGACCGGCTCCGGCTGACCGCGGTGGAACTCGCGCCGCGACCCGACGCGCTGCCCGAGACGATCACCTGGCGGCCCGACCTGCCCGACCGGATCGTCGGGCTGCTGGTCGGCACCGAATGGCTGGACAACGTACCGCTGGACGTGGCGGTGCCCGGACCGGGCGGCTGGCTGCGGATGCTGGTCGACCCCGTCACCGGTGCCGAGTCGGTCGGCGGGCCGCTCGATCCCGCCGAGGCGGACTGGCTCGCCGAGTGGTGGCCGGACCAGCCGACCGGAGTCGGGCGGGCCGAGGTCGGGCTTGCCCGGGACCGCGCCTGGAGCGGCGCGCTCGCCGCCGTGGAGCGCGGCCTCGCCCTCGCCGTCGACTACGGCCACCTGCGGGAACGTCGACCACCGGACGGCACGCTCACCGGTTTCCGGGCCGGCCGACAGGTGACCCCGGTGCCCGACGGCAGCTGCGACCTGACCGCACACGTCGCGATCGACTCCGTGGCGGCGGCCGGCCACGAGGTCACCGGTCTGCCGTACGAGCTGCTCAGCCAACGCGCCGCGCTGCACGCCCTCGGAACCGACGGGCGCCGCCCGCCCCTCACCCTGGCGTCGACGGATCCCGCCGGATACGTCCGGGCCCTCGCCCGAGCCTCGACCGCCGCCGAACTTACCGATCCCGCCGGCCTCGGCGGCCACTGGTGGCTCCTCCAACCCGTCCGGATGTAAGGAAGGGCCCCCTATTATCGCTTTTCGTTGTACAAGGGGCCCTTCCTAACCGTTCTGGGACCGCGCACGCTGCGCCTCGGACGGCCGTGGCGTGGCACGATGTCGGGCATGACTGCCGACACCGGCACGCTGCGGGAGCTGACCGTCGGCACCGGGGCGGGCCTCGACACCGCCGACATGGTGCTGAACATCGGACCGCAGCATCCGTCGACCCACGGCGTACTGCGGCTCAAGCTGGTCCTCGACGGCGAGCGGGTGATCTCCTGCGAGCCGATCGTCGGTTACATGCACCGGGGTGCGGAGAAGCTCTTCGAGGTACGCGACTACCGGCAGATCATCGTGCTGGCCAACCGGCACGACTGGCTCTCCGCCTTCTCCAACGAGTTGGGCGTGGTACTGGCGGTCGAGCGGCTGATGGGGATGGAGGTACCCGAGCGGGCGGTCTGGCTGCGCACCGCGCTCGCCGAACTCAACCGGGTGCTGAACCACCTGATGTTCCTCGGCTCCTATCCGCTGGAGATCGGTGCCATCACGCCGGTCTTCTATGCGTTCCGGGAACGCGAGACGTTGCAGACGGTGATGGAGGAGGTCTCCGGCGGCCGGATGCACTACATGTTCAACCGGGTCGGCGGGCTCAAGGAGGAGGTGCCGGCCGGCTGGACCAGGCGGGCCCGGGAGGCGATCGGCGAGGTACGGCGGCGCCTGCCGGACCTGGACAACCTGATCCGGCGCAACGAGATCTTCCTCGCCCGTACGGTCGGCGTCGGAGTGCTCTCCGCAGCCGAGGCCGCTGCCTTCGGCGCCTCCGGACCGGTCGCCCGAGCCTCCGGACTGGACTTCGACCTGCGCCGCGACGAACCGTACCTGGCGTACGGGTCGCTGGACGTTCCCGTGGTCACCCGGACCGCCGGAGACTGTCACGCCCGCTTCGAGATCCTGCTCGACCAGGTGTACGTCTCCCTCGATCTCGCCGAGCGCTGCCTGGAGCAGGTCGACCGGATCAGCGGACCGGTGAACGTCCGACTGCCGAAGGTCGTGAAGGCACCGGAGGGGCACACCTACGCCTGGACCGAGAATCCGCTCGGCATCAACGGCTACTACCTGGTGTCCCGGGGCGAGAAGACCCCTTGGCGGATGAAGCTGCGCACCGCCTCGTACGCCAACGTGCAGGCGCTGGCCACGCTCCTGCCCGGCTGCCTGGTGCCGGATCTGATCGCGGTCCTCGGCTCGATGTTCTTCGTGGTCGGCGACATCGACAAGTAATCGACAGGTAGTGGTGGACAACAAGCAGTAGTGGACAAGTGGTCGACAACAAGCAGTAGTGGACAAGTGGTCGGCGACGCGCTCAGCGCCAGTTGTCCTCGGCGTAGCCGTGGTCCGACCGCCGGGTGCCACCGGCCCGGGGCACCTCGTCGAGCGGCGGGTAGCCGTACTCCTCGTCCTCGCGTTGCCGCCGGCTCCGTCGTGCCGGCTCGGGCTCCGGCTGCCGCCCGGGTGGGCCCCAGACCGCCGCCTGGTCCACGCCGCCGACGGGCAGTGCCGGCGCGCCGCTGTGCCGATCCCAGTCCTGGCTCCGGCCGGGATCGAGGGCACGAGCATCGCCCTGCCGGCCGGGGCGCCGGACGTCGTCGGTCTCGGCCCAGTCCGCCGGCCCTCGCTGATCCCCAGGTCGGCGATCGTCGTCCCGGAACTCGGACCAGCGCTGTTCATCGTCGCTGGGCTCCGACCGGCGCTCGGACCGGCGGTCGTCGTCCGGCCTCGGCTCGTCCCGGCGGACCGTCGCCCAGCGGTCCTCGACCCGGAGTTCCGTACCGGTCTCGTCGGTCCGCATCGAGGCCCGGCGCTCACCCATCCGGACTTCCTGGCCCCGCTCGTCGTTGCGTACCGAGGTCCACCGGTCACCGGCCCGCAGATCGGCCCAGTACGAGTCGTCAGCGGGGTCGCCGGTCTCCTGCCCGGGTTCCGGGTCGGAATCCACGAACCTGGCCCGCCACCCGGCGATGCTGCCGAATCGCCGGTCATCTCCGGGCCCGTCGTCGGGTTCGTCGGAACGCCCGCCTCGGCCGGGGCGCCGGCCCCGATCGTCACGATCTCCGGCGGCATGATCGTCGTGATCCCGGCCGCCGTCACCGCCGTACGTGCCGCCGCTCCGGCCGCCGCCGTAGGTGTCGCCGTCCGGGGCGGCAGCACCGCCGCCGTACGTGCCGTCGCTGCGGCCGCCGCCGGGGGTGATGACGTCCGGGGCGGCACCGCCGGACGAGTCTGCGCTCCGCGCGCCGCCGTAGGTGCCACCACTCCGGCCGGCGCCGCCATAGGTGCCACTCCGGGCGGCGTCGTCGTCCCGCGCGCCGCCGTAGGTGCCGCCGCTCCGGCCAGCGCCACCATAGGTGCCACTCCGGGCGGCGTCGTCGTCCCGGGCACCGCCGTAGGTGCCGCCTCCGCCTCCGGCATCGCCGTAGTCGCCGTCCCGGCCACCGCCGCGGTAACCGCCGTCCCCGTAGCCGCCGTCCCGGCCACCGCCGCCGTACGTACCCCCGCTGTAGCCGCCGCCGTAGGTACCGCCGCCGCCGTAGGTACCGCCGCCGCCGTAGGTACCGCCCTGGCTGGCGCCGCCGTAGCCGCCGGCGCCGTAACCACCGCCGGACCGTGGGTCGTCGCTGTGCGCCCCGACGATTGTCTGTCGGGTGGTCACCTGGACGGTTTCGGTGTGCCGGACCACGCCAGCGCCCAGATGCGGTCCGGGTATCCCGCCGGGGATACCGGTCGGCGCACCGTGCTGCGGGCGACCGCCCGCGCTCCACGGCTGTCCGCCGGATCGAGCGTAGTGCCCGGGGGACGTGTCCGGGTCGGCATCGGTCCGCCCGTACGCCCGGCCCGTGCCGGCCCGGTCGTCGTCGGGATAGCCGCCCCGTTCGTACCCCGTAGCGGGCTGGGCCTGGTGGTGGCCGCCTCCGCCGTGGTCGGCAGCCCGGTACGGCCCCGGGCCGGCAGCCCGCCGTGGCCCGTCGCCCCGTGGTCCCTCACCCCGGGACCCCTCACCCCATGGCCGCTCGCCCCGAGATCCGTCGCCCCGAGATCCGTCGTCGCGTGACCG
>NZ_JADPUN010000262.1 GCF_015690345.1 Plantactinospora alkalitolerans
CTGGTACCCCCGTGGCTCCGCCCGGCCACCGCTCGCGGCAGCGCCGTGCCGAGCCAGCCCCTCCGCCCGCTCATTCCCCTGCCCCGCTCCGTCCGGTCATGACCGCCGCCCCTTGACCCGGTGCGGCTGCACCGCCTCGGCGGTGACTTCGAGTGCCTTCTTCGCCCTGGCCCGGTTGCGGGCCGCGACCCCGACGAAGAGGACGTCGACGACCGTCAGTTGGGCGAGGCGGCTGGCCATCGCGCCGGACCGGTACGTCGTCTCCCGGGCCGCCGTGGTGAGCACGAAGTCCGCGACCTCGGTGATCGGGGAACGTGGGAAGTTGGTCAGCGCGACCGTGGTCGCCCCGCGCGCCCGCGCCTGCTCCAGCACCTCGACGGCGTCCAGGGTCGTGCCGGTGTGCGAGATGCCCACCGCGACGTCGCCCTTGCCGAGCAGGGCCGCCGAGGTCAGCGCGACGTGCACGTCCGGGAAGTAGAACGCGGTCCGGCCGATCCGGTGCAGTTTCTGCTGGAAGTCGGAGGCGACGAAGCCACTCGCCGCGGCACCGTAGATGTCGATCCGGCTGGCCCCGTTGATCGCCTCGACCACCTGCTCGCAGACGGCGGGATCGAGCTGCTCGGCCGTCTCCTCGACCGCCCGCGCGTCGCTGAACGCGATCGTCGCGATGATCTGTGCCAGGTCGGCGCCGGGTGGGATGTCACCGCCCACGACCCGGGCGTCCGGCGGCTCGACCCGGCGGGCGGCCTCGGCCGCGAGCCGGATGCGCAGTTGGGGATAGCCGTCCATGCCGACCGAACGGCAGAACCGGATGACGGTGGCCTCGGACGTCTCCGCCGCCGTCGCCAGATCCGTGATGGTACGGCGAGCGGCATCGGCGGGATCCGCCACGACGAGTCTCGCCACCCGTTGTTCGGCGGGCGACAACGACGGCAGCAGGCCGCTGATATGGACAATCAGCCCAGCCGTCTCGTGACTCGCAGAAACCTTCGCAGTCTTCACCACGGATGAAACTTACTTTCACGAAGGCGGGAGCGTCAACCGTGACGCGCTACACCTGCGAAAGTACGCCCAACCGGTGGGATATTGCGGCCAGTCAGCCCAGCCGGACGTGCCATTCCCGCGACACGTTCGTCTTGGCGGAGGCGCCGAGACGCCGGATCGGACGGCGAGCGGGCGAATCGTCACCCATCGATAGATCCGTCCCGGCCGACTTTACCACCGCCCCCGACGGCGCCGAGCCGGTCGCCCGGACCGGCCGCGTCCGGCCGGCTGGCAGCGGCACACCGGTCCGGCGCGGGGTCCGGCGCGGGGTCCGGCGGGACGTCCTCGGCCGGCAACCAGTCCCGCAGTCCTCTCTGGATCGCCCGGGTGACCTCGTCCGGGCTGCGGTTGGCGTCGACGACCACGAACCCGGCGAACTCCGGCAGCGAGCGGTACGCCGCCACCCCGGCGGCCAGGAAGTCGATGTTCTCGTGGTCGGTGCCCCGGGCCTCGATCCGCCGGTACGCCTCACCCGGCTCCACCGCGAGCAGAAACGTGACATCGGGTGGAGGAAAGAGCCGGTAGAGCACCCGGGCCAGCCCCTCCCAGCGCCGCCCGCCGCCGTGCGCGCGAATGCTGGCGTACTGGCAGACGGCGTACCGGTCCATCACGGCGACCCGCGAACGCAGCCGGGAGCGGAGCAGGGCCCGCGCGATGGCCAACCAGCGCAGCGCCGACTCGGCGAAGAGCATCCCGTCGCGTCCCAACAGGCGCTGCGCGTCCCGTCGGCCCAGCTTGCGGGCCAACCGGCTGAACCAGCGTCGACCGCCGGCATTCTGCCAGTACGTGGCCGGTACGCCGGCCGAGGTCAGCGCGTCCGCCAACCGGTGTGCCTGAGTGGTCTTGCCCGAACCGTCGATTCCGACCAGGGCCACGGACCGCAGCCGTCCCCCGCCGTGCCGCTCCTGCAGAGTTGGGGCCACGCTCAGCAACGGTACCCGGCGGGCGCATCCCGCCGGCCCCACAGCGCGCGCCGCACGCCCCTTTCCGCCCGCCCGCCGCCGCCTTCGCCTAGCTGTGCCGTCGAGCGGGAAGTGCCCCGATGTCCGGTTCCGCCCGTGGCCCCGGGCCCTGGGCAGGTGTGAACGAACGAAGTGCCGGGTACCGGTAAATCTGCACCCCACCGACCAGATGCCCGATAACCACCGACACGGGAGAACCGATGGATGACCGAGGCGACGAGACCCTCCTTGCCACCCTCAAACGGGTCGCCGCCGTCCTCAAGCAGTCCGAGATTCCGTTCGCGCTGGGCGGCAGCTTCGCCGTCTACGCCCACGGCGGCCACTCCAGCGACCACGACGTGGACTTCCTCATCCGGGAGCAGGACACCGAGCGCGCCCTGGAAGCGTTGGTCGAGGCCGGCTTCACCGCCGAGCGGCCGCCGGAGGACTGGCTCGTCAAGGTCTGGGACCACGACCGGTTGGTGGACCTGATCCACCGGCCGATCGAGACGCCGGTGACCGACGAGACCTTCCGGGACACGGTTGTCCGGCCGGTCGACGCCATCCACATGCCGGTGCTCTCCGCCACCCACCTGATGGTGCACAAGTTGCTGAGCTTCTCGCAGCACTACTGCGACTTCGCCCGGGGGCTGCCACTCGCCCGGTCGCTGCGCGAACAGATCGATTGGGACCGCGTACGCAAGGAGACGGCGCACTCCCCCTATGCCGAGGCCTTTCTGGTGCTGCTTGACCGGCTGGACGTCGTGCCCTACGGCCCGGCCGGCGAGGAGAAGGAGGTAATGCCCGTGACGACGGCGAGTGCGGCGAGGAGTCCACATGGCCAAGCGTGACGCCGAAGCCGGCGCCGAGCCGCCGGACGACTATCTGGAGGCGGCGATCCAGCGGCTGCTCACCGAGAACACCGAGATCGCGGAACAGGGCATCACGGTGACCCGCCGGGACCATTCGGTGGTGCTCTGCGGCGAGGTGGAGAGTGCACAACGACGCGAGGAGATCCTCCGGTTGGTCCTGGAGCGCTTCCCGCAGGTGCCGGTGACGGTCGACATCGGACTGATCCGTACCCAGGCACCGACCGAGGTGGAGGAGTTGCGGTGAAGGGGACGACATGGTGATCCGGATCGCGGCCGTCGGGGACGTGCACCTGGACCAGGATGTGGTCGGGCGGTTCCGGCCGGCTCTGGAAGAGTTGCCGGACACCGCCGACGTGCTGCTGCTGGCCGGTGACCTGACCCGGCACGGTACCGAGTCCGAGGCCCGGTGCGTGGCGACCGAGTTCGGTGGCCTGGGTGTGCCGGTGGTGGCGGTGCTGGGCAACCACGACTACCACTGCGACGAGGTGCCGGCGGTGATCCGGGTCCTGGAGGATGCCGGGATCGTGGTGCTGGAGGGCACGAACGTCGTGCTGGACTGTACGGGCGTACGGCTGGGGATCGCCGGTGCCAAGGGGTTCGGCGGCGGCTTCGCCGGACGCTGCGCCAGCGAGTTCGGCGAGCCGGAGATGAAGGACTTCGTCCGGACCACCAGCGCCATCTCCGAACAGCTCGGCGTGGCGCTGCGGGAGATGGACTGTGACGTACGGGTGGCGCTGACGCACTACGCGCCCGTGCCGGACACCCTGGCCGGCGAGCCGCCGGAGATCTATCCGTTCCTCGGGTCGTACCTGCTCGGCCAGGCCATCGACTCGGCGCCCACCGAACTGGCCCTGCACGGGCACGCGCACGCCGGCAGCGAGCGGGGCACCACTCCGGGCGGGGTCCGGGTACGCAACGTCGCCCATCCGGTGATCAAGCAGGCGTACAGCGTGTTCCACCTGCACCCGCCGTACGCGGGGGCCACCGCGGGGAAGGTTTCCGCCGTCAGCGCCTCGGGTATTTCCTGAGACATGGAATTCTTGCTCTGGATTCTCGCAGTAGTACTCGTGGTCGCCGGCGTGTTCGCACTGTTCCGGCGGCAGATCCTCTGGGGTGTCGTGCTCATCGTCGTGGGCCTGATCGTCGGCCCCGGCGTCGGCATCTTCTAGGCCGGCCCGCCCGCACCAGCGCTCAGAGAACCAACCCAACCTCTCCCAGTATCAGCTCGCCGGGGTCGTCGGACCCGGGTCTTCGTCCTTCCCCCCAGAAGACCCGGGTCCGGCGGCCCCGGCTACGTGTCTGCGCCGACCTACCGGCCGGGCCCGGTCAACAGCGCGGTACGCCGGGAATGAAGCCGTCGTAGCCGGTCAGGACGTACGCGTCGGAGATGAACCGGCCGGTGCCGATCCGATCCCAGATGTTGCTGGTGCCGTACGTGCCGGTCACGGTCGTACCGGTGGTCTGGCAGTAGATGGTCACGCCGGCTCCGTCGGCCACCGTGCCGACCGAGGCGTAGCCGGTGCCGGGGCCGGAGCGGACGGTCAGCGCGGTCCCCGCGGTGTTCACCGTGCCCGCGCCGGTGCCGCTGCCGGAGCAGGCGTTGTCGCTGGTGTAGGTCCGGGTGCCCCAGTAGAGCGCCAGGGTGCCGTTGAACCGCACCTGGACCGCGCTGCCGCCGGACCGCTGCTCGTAGTGCAGGTGCGGGCCGGTGGAGCCGCCGGTCGTGCCGACGTACCCGATGACGGTGCCGTAGCCGACGGTCCGGCCGACCGCGGTGTTGAAGCTGTTCAGGTGGGCGTAGTAGGTCGTGTAGCCGCCGCCGTGGTTGATCCGGACGTACTTGCCGTAGCTGGTGCCGCCGAGATCGGCGACCACGTCGACGGTGCCCGGCGCGCTGGCCACCACCGGGTCGCCCTGGTCGTCGGTCCGGTTGAAGTCGACGGCGTTCGCCGGGCTGTGGTTGGTCCGGGTCTGGCCGGACCAGGACTGGCCGCAGGGGAACGGAACCTTGAAGGTCGGCGCGGCGGCGGCCGGCGAGGCCGGCACCAGCACCGCGGCGGCCAGGAGCAGGCCGCTTCCGACGAGGGCGAACAGGCGTGAGCGCATTCACGGACCTCCTTGGCGAAAGTTTTCCATGTGTCGATCAATCGTGGCAGAAAACTTCAGGCATGGGAAGGGCGCGTCCCGGCGGCGCGGAACCCCCCGGTCGGGACGATCCGGTATACCTGGACGTCATGGCCTCGCCGACGTACCTGATGACAATGCCGTTGCACGCCGTGACCGAGGTGTACGGCGAAGCCGGCCTGCGGGACCGGTTCGGACTGGAGACGGCGCGCTTCGATCCGGCGGAGCGGGACCGCCTGACGGCAGCCCTGGACCTGGCCGGCACGCTGCACCGCGACGACCGCCGGGTACGCGAGCCCTACGTCAACCACCTGCTCCGGGTCGCGATCCGGATCATCTGCTACTACCACGTCACCGACGTGGACGTGATCGTCGCGGCACTGCTGCACGACGCGGTGGAGGACCATCCGGCGGAACTGGCCGGACTGCCCGCCGACACGCCCCGCCCGGTCACCACCCCGGCCGCGCTGGCCGCCGTCGCGCAGCGGTTCAACCCCCGGGTCGCCGGGCTCGTCGCGGCGGTCACCAATCCGGAGTACGACCCCGACCGTGACCGGAACGAGCAGTACCGGGAGCATCTCGCGGAGAGCCTCGACCGGGAGCCGTGGGCTCGGGTGATCAAGATTTCCGACTTCACCGACAACGGCGTCGGAGTCATCCACACCACGGGCGACAAGGTGCACCGCTCGGCCCGGAAGTACCGGCCCCTGGTGCCGCTCTTCCGCGACCTGGTCTGCCGGCCGGACACGCCGCTGTCGGCCGAGGTGCGGACGCACATCCTCGGCCAACTGGACCTCGCCGAGCAGCGCTTCGCGGCCATTCTCGACGACCCCCGGGACGTGCCGGCGAGCCGGCCGGTCGGCTGACCGAGCGAACCTCCGGCGGGGCCGCGTCCGACGACCACCCACTGCCAGGTTTCCGAATCGTTACGGCCTCGTGGCTCTCCGGGTCTGGACGCCCTCCGTTGCAAGCGCTTACATGTGGTGACGCCCACAGTCCGGCACGGAAGCCCGCAGGCGACCGGCTCGCCGGCTCGAAAGGAGGACGGCATGGCGGTCAAGTCCAGACCACGCCAGGCCCTCGTGATTGCCAGCGTGTTGACCCTGGCACTCGGCGCCACCGCCTGTTCCGGCGATAGCGACAGCGGGCTCGACCCGGACTCTCCGGAGTGTGCCCCGTACACGAACTACCAGGGTCACGACGGTGAGTCGGTCTCCATCTACGCGTCGATCCGTGACAAGGAGGCCGACCTGCTCCGGGAGTCCTGGAAGCAGTTCGAGGAGTGCACCGGCATCGAGATCGACTACGACGGCAGCGGCGAGTTCGAGGCGCAGCTCCAGGTCAAGGTCGACGGCGGCAACCCGCCCGACCTGGCCTTCATCCCCCAGCCGGGGCTGCTGGCCCGGTTCGCCGAGGCGAACAAGCTGAAGCCGATGACGCCGGAGCTGAAGACCATCGCCGACGGCAACTACCCGGCGGACTGGCTCAAGTACGCCACCGCGGGCGGGCAGCTCTACGGCACGCCGCTCGGCGCCAACGTGAAGTCCTTCGTCTGGTACTCGCCGAAGACGTTCGCCGAGAAGGGCTACCAGGTGCCGACCACCTGGCAGGACCTGATGGCGCTCAGCGACAAGATCGTCGCCACGAAGCAGAAGCCCTGGTGCGTGGGGCTGGAGTCGGGCGAGGCCACCGGTTGGCCCGCGACCGACTGGATCGAGGACCTGATGCTGCGTACGCAGACGCCGGAGGTCTACGACCAGTGGACCACCCACGCAATCCCGTTCAACGACCCCCGGGTGGCCCAGGCGGTCGACCAGGTCGGCTCGGTGCTGAAGAACCCCAAGTACGTCAACGGCGGCTACGGCGACGTGAAGAGCCTGACCACCACCCCGTTCCAGGAGGGTGGCCTGCCGATCCTGCAGGGCCAGTGCTCGCTGCACCGGCAGGCGAACTTCTACGCCAACTACCTGCCGGAAGGCACCAAGGTCGGCCCGGACGGCGACATCTACGCCTTCTACTTCCCGGCCGTCGACCCGAGCAAGGGCAAGCCGGTACTGGGCGGTGGCGAGTTCACCGTGGCGTTCACCGACACGGAGGCGACCCAGGCGGTCCGCACCTACCTCGCCTCCGGTGAGTACGCCAACTCCCGGGCCAAGCTCGGCAACTGGATCACGCCGAACAACAAGCTCGACGTGAGCAACGTGCAGCAGGAGGTCGACAAGCTCGCGATGCAGGTCCTGCTCGACAAGAGCGCGGTCTTCCGGTTCGACGGTTCCGACCTGATGCCCGCCGCCGTCGGCTCGGGCACCCTGTGGAAGGGCATGATCGACTGGGTCAACGGCAAGGACACCAAGAGCACCCTCGACTTCATCGAAGGCTCCTGGCCGAAGTAGTACGTTCCGGCGGTCCGGCCCGTACCAGGGCCGGGCCGCCGGCTTCCGCCCTCATGGCGTAGGAGGCGCTGATGGAGTTCTCCGACGAGGCACCGAAACTGATGATGCTGCTGTACGGCCTGGTCGCGTTCGCGGTCGTGGTCGGCGGCCTGCTGGTGCTGCTGGACGTCGTACCCGCGTGGTTCGCCCGACGCCGCGAGGCGGCCCTGCTCGCGGCGGCCTCGGCCGGCGCGGTGCGGACCGGGGCGGCACCGCCGTCGCGCCGCCGCTCGGTGGCCAACCGCCGGGAGGGCGGCCTCGGGCTGTTCTTCCTGCTGCCGACGCTGCTGTTGCTGGTCGTCGGACTGATCGTCCCGGCCGTCCGGACCACCCTGCTGTCCTTCATGGACGGAAACAGCCGGAACTGGGTCGGGCTGAAGAACTACACCTGGATGTTCGCCCAGGACGAGATCTTCAGCGTGCTGACCAACACCCTCATCTGGGTCATCCTGGTCCCGCTGGTGGCCACCGCCGTCGGCCTGGTCTACGCCGTCCTGGTCGACCGGGCCCGGTTCGAGTCGGCGGCCAAGGCCCTGATCTTCATGCCGATGGCGATCTCGTTCGTCGGTGCCAGCATCATCTGGAAGTTCGTCTACGCCTACCGGTCCGGCGAGTACGCCCAGATCGGCCTGCTCAACCACGTCTGGAAGATGCTCGGCGGCGAGCCGCAGCAGTGGCTCTCCAACCCGCCGCTGAACACCCTGCTGCTGATCGTGATCATGATCTGGATCCAGGCCGGCTTCGCCATGGTGGTGCTCTCGGCCGCGATCAAGGCCATCCCGGCCGAGATCATCGAGGCGGCCCGGCTCGACGGCGTCAGTCCGTGGCAGATGTTCTGGCAGATCACGATGCCGAGCATCCGGTCGGCCCTGATCGTCGTCGTGGTCACCGTCTCGATCGCCACGCTCAAGGTCTTCGACATCGTCCGGACCACGACCAACGGCAACTACGACACGGGTGTGATCGCGAACGAGATGTACAACCAGGCCTTCCGGTTCGGCCAGACCGGACAGGGCTCGGCACTGGCCGTGTTCCTCTTCGTGCTGGTGATCCCGATCGTGATCTACCAGGTCCGCAACCTGCGCAAGCAGCGGGAGGTATGAGATGACCACCACGACCCCGCCCGCGCTGCTCACCCCACCCACCAGGCCGACCGGACCGGAGACCCGGGCCGCCCGGGTACGCCGGCGCCTCAACAACCCGGTCGCCACCGGCATCTCGATCGTCATCGCGGTGATCTGGACGATCCCCACCTTCGGCCTCTTCGTCTCCTCGTTCCGACCCGAGGACGAGATCAAGACCACCGGCTGGTGGACGGCGTTCACCGACCCGCAGTTCACCCTCCAGAACTATCAGGAGGTGCTGTTCGGCCGGTCGTCGTCGTCCGGGCAGCTCGCCGGCTACTTCATCAACTCGATGGTGATCACCATCCCGTCGGTGCTGTTCCCGCTGGCCTTCGCCGCGCTCGCCGCGTACGCGCTGTCCTGGATCAACTTCCGGGGCCGGGACTGGATCTACATCGGCATCTTCGCGCTCCAGATCGTGCCGCTCCAGATGGCCCTGGTGCCCCTGCTCAGCTTCTTCTCCGAGGGGGCGAGCGTGTTCGGTATCCCGCTCACCCCGGCGTGGAACCTGGAGGACGAGGGGAAGTTCATCCAGGTCTGGTTCGCGCACACCTGCTTCGCGCTGCCGTGTGCCGTCTTCCTGCTGCACAACTTCGTGTCCCAGCTACCGAAGGACCTGATGGAGGCGGCCCGGGTCGACGGCGCCAGCCACCCGAAGATCTTCCGGTCCATCGTGCTGCCGCTGATCGTGCCGGCGCTGGCCGCGTTCGGCATCTTCCAGTTCCTCTGGGTCTGGAACGACCTGCTGGTGGCGCTGATCTTCGCCGGCGGCGGCAACGAGACCGCGCCGCTGACCGTACGCCTCGCCGAGTTGGCCGGTACCCGGGCCAACGAGTGGCAGCGGCTGACCTCCGGCGCGTTCATCTCGATCGTCGTACCGCTGATCGTGTTCCTGTCCCTGCAGCGTTACTTCGTGCGTGGCCTGCTGGCCGGCGGCGTCAAGGGCTGACCGGGCCCGGCACCAGGTCCCGCCCGGCGTCCGGCGCCTCCGCCGGTGGGTACGTCCGGAACGGATGGCACCGTGACCAGAATCGAGGACGTCGCCCGGTTGGCGGGGGTCTCCACCGCCACCGTCTCCCGGGCGCTGCGGGGACTTCCGACGGTCTCCGAGACGACCCGGCGCCGGGTGCTGCTCGCCGCCGAGCAACTCGACTACAGCGCGTCGCCGAGCGCGTCGCGGCTGGCCGGCGGCAAGACCGGCACGGTCGCGGTGATCGTTCCCAGGATCACGCCCTGGTTCGTCGGTGCGGTGGTCGAGGCCGCCGAGGAGGTGCTGCACCGCGCCGGGTACGAGTTGCTGCTCTACAACATCGGTGGTCGGGAACATGCCCGGCACCGCCTGCTGCACCGGGCGAACCTGCCCAAGCGGGTCGACGCGGTGATGCTGGTCGCCACGCCGCTGGGTACCGACGACCTGGCGACCATTGCCAGCCTGGCGCTGCCGGGCGTCACCGTCAGCTCGGGCACGGTGGTACCGGGCTGGCCGAGCATCCGGATCGACGACCTGGCCGCCGGCCGGACCGCCACCGAACACCTGCTGGGCCTCGGCCACCGCCGGATCGCCTGCATCTCGGGCGATCCCGCCGACGAGTACGCCCACCCCGCCCATCTGGAGCGGCGACGCGGCTACCAGGAGGCGCTGCACGGGCGCGGGATGCTCCCCGAGCCACGGCTCAGCGTCGAGAACCGGGCCGACGCCGAGGGTGGCCGCCTGGCGACCGAGGAACTGCTCGCCCGGGGCGACAGGCCGACCGCGATCTTCGCCAGTTGCGACGAGATGGCGATGGGCGCCGTCAACGCGCTGCGGACCGCCGGCGTACGGGTGCCACAGGAGATCAGCGTGGTCGGCATCGACAACCACGACCTGGCCGGCGCGTTCGGGTTGAGCACCGTCGCCCAGCCCGCCGCCGAGCAGGGCCGGCTCGCCGCAGGTACGTTGCTGGGACCACTGGCCGGCCGGTCCCGGACCGACGGCGAGCCGACCCCGGTGATTCTGCCCACCTGGCTCGTCCCACGTGACTCGACCGGTCCACCGGGGAAGACTGAAGGCCAACCGGTCCGAGCCCGACGGGAGAGCATCCTGAACACGCCCGACACGATGTCCGAGTCCCACCTTCCCGCCACCGCGTCCACCGGCACCGAGCCGGACGTCGCCCGCCGGCCCGACCCGGCGGGTCCGTGGTGGCGGCACGCGGTCATCTACCAGATCTATCCCCGCTCGTTCGCGGACTCCGACGGCGACGGCATCGGTGACCTGCCCGGGATCATCGCCCGGCTGGACCACCTCGTCGAACTCGGGGTCGACGCGGTCTGGCTGTCGCCGTTCTATCCGTCGCCGCAGGCGGACGCGGGCTACGACGTGGCCGACTACCGCGACGTGGACCCGATCTTCGGTCGGTTGGCGGACGCCGACCAGCTCCTGGCCGCCGCCCGGTCGCGCGGGCTGCGGGTTCTCGTCGACCTGGTCCCCAACCACACCTCCTCGGCCCATCCGTGGTTCGGCGCGGCGCTGGCCGCCGGTCCCGACGGCCAGGAGCGGGCCCGCTACGTCTTCCGGGACGGCCGTGGCCCGGACGGCGCGGAACCGCCGAACGACTGGCAGAGCGTCTTCGGCGGGCCGGCGTGGACCCGGGTGACCGAACCGGACGGCCGACCGGGCCAGTGGTACCTGCACCTGTTCGACACCGGCCAGCCGGACCTCAACTGGGACCGTCCCGAGGTACGCGCCGAGTTCGTCGACATCCTGCGGTACTGGCTCGACCGGGGCGTGGACGGCTTCCGGGTCGACGTCGCGCACGGCCTGGTCAAGCAGGCCGACCTGGCCGACTGGCGGCCGCAGGACGAACCCGTCTCCGGCCCCGGCACCGAGGGACCCCGCCCGCCGATGTGGGACCAGGACGGCGTACACGAGATCTATCGGGACTGGCGGCGGGTGCTCGACTCGTATCCGGGCGAGCGGATCCTGGTCGCCGAGGCGTGGGTGCAGCCGGCCGAGCGGCTGGCCGCGTACGTCCGGCCGGACGAGATGCACCAGGCGTTCAACTTCGAGTACCTGGAGGCGTCCTGGAGCGCTCCGGCCCAGTACGCGGTGATCACCCGCTCGTTGGCCGCCTCCGCCGCGGTCGGCGCCCCCACCACCTGGGTGCTGTCCAACCACGACGTTCTCCGGCACGCGACCCGGCTGGCGCTGCCGGTCGGCACTCCCCGGCCGCGTGGCATCGGCGTCGACGATCCGCAGCCGGACCCCGTGCTGGGGCTTCGCCGGGCCCGTGCCGCCACCCTGCTGATGCTCTCGCTGCCCGGGTCGGCCTATCTCTACCAGGGCGAGGAACTGGGCCTGCCGGAGCACACCACGCTGCCCGACGAGTCCCGGCAGGACCCGACCTGGGCGCGCAGCGGCCACGCCGAGCGGGGTCGGGACGGTTGCCGGGTGCCGATCCCGTGGGAGGCGGACGCGCCGTCGTACGGCTTCGGCCCGGGAGACGCGAGCTGGCTGCCCCAGCCGACCCTCTGGGCCGAGTACGCCCTGGACCGGCAGCGCGGGGTGCCCGGCTCGACGTACGAGGTGTACCGGACCGGCCTGCGGCTGCGCCGCGAGCTGCGACTCGGCACCGGCAGCGTCTACTGGTTGGAGAGCCCGGACGGGGTGCTGTACTTCCGCAACGGCGCGCTGCGGGTGCTGACCAACTTCGGCGCCGACCCGGTGGAGCTGCCGGCGGGCGCCGAACTGGTACACGCCAGCGGGCCGCTGGACCCGGACGGCCGGGTACCGACCGACGTCACCGTGTGGCTGCGGCCGGGCGACGAACCCGGCGAGGCCTGAACCGGCGGAGGTGACCGGCGCGACTCGCGGCCCTACCGACATCCCAGTTCCGCCAGGTGGGCGGTGACGATCGCCGAGGCCCGGCCGCCGTGGGCCGGTTCCCCGTGCAGGACGCCGTGCAGGATGAGGCCGTCGGTCAGGACGTACAGGCGATCGGCTTCGAGCTGACGGTCGAGGCCGGCCCGGATCAGGCCGGCCTCGGCCAACCGGTCGACGAGGTTGGTGAAGACCTGGGTCAGCAGGTGGTGGGTCTGCTCCCGCAGCGGGCGTAGTGCGGGGTCCACGAGGGACCGCGCGGAGAAGGCGAGCCACACCTCGCACTCCGTCCGCCGCTCGGCGTCCAGCGGCAGCATTTCGGCGATTATCCGGCGTACGAACTCGGCCGGGTCGCCGGTCGGGTCGACGGCGTCCAGCCGGATCCGGATCCGCTCGCCGACCAGCCGCATCGCGAACACCATCAGGTCGGACTGGGACGCGAACGAGTTCCGCAGCGATCCCGCCGACAGGCCGGCCTCCTGGGCGACGTTGCGTACCGACGCCTGTTGCAGGCCGTCGCGCCGGACGACCCGCCACACCGCCTCGGCGAGCTGGGTACGACGGATCTCCTCGTCGACGATTTTTGGCATGCCTCTTTTTAGCACGACTGTGTTAGCGTTCGGGTTATGACACAGTCGTATCAAAAAACCGTGGCCTACGGGCTGCTCGGCTGGTGCGCCGTCAACCTGGCCGCCATCGCACTTGCCCCGCACGGTGCCCCGTTCGACTGGCCCGGCCAGCACCGCCCGCCGTCCGGCCCCACGCAGGTCCTCGACGCCCACCTCGTACTGGCCGAGGTGACCGTGCTCGCCCTGCTCGCCTGGCTGCTGACCCGCCGCTCCGCCCCCGCCCTGCCGGCACGGACGCCGGCCGCCCGGACGGAGGTGCTCGGCCTGCTGGGATACGGCCTGATGGTGCAACTGCTCGGCGCCGCGCTCGGGGTGACCCTCGGCTGGCACCCGATCAGCTTCCACCTGGCCGGCTCGGTCGTCGGCACGCACGACGCGGTGAGCCCGACCGAGGCCTGGGTCTGGGCCGGCTACAACTGCGTCGCCTACGCCGTCATCCCGCTGGTCTGGTTCCGCCGGCGCTACTCGGCCCGGTCGCTCTGGCTACGCTCGCAGAACCGGCGGCGGGACGCCCGGGTGATCGTCGTCGTGCTGGCGGTCGAGGCGACCATCCAACTCCTGGTTCTCGGCGCGGCCATCGTCAAACTGGACGGATCCCAACTGCTGCTCGGGATGCCGCTGACGTTCCTGCTCTACCTGCTGGGCACCGGGCTGCCGACCCTGGTCTTCGTCCAGGCCATCCTGGTTCCCCGGTACGCCCAACTGACCGGCTCCACCCCAGCCACCGTCCTGCTCGGCGGACTGACCTACGCCGCGCTGCACGCCGGCGACGCGTGGACGATGTTCGGCAGCGTCCGCGAGGTCGCCACCTCCCTGGTGTTCGTCCTGCTGCTCTACGCCGTGCCCGGGATGTTCAAGACGTTCCTCACGCTGCGCACCGGCAACGCCTGGGTGCACCTGTGGGCCTACCACGCCATCGCGCCGCACACCCTGCTCGACACCCCGCTCGTCGTACGCATCTTCCGGCTGTAGGGCTCAGCCTCGAGGCTCGCCCCGCTCGTCCGTCACCTCGGCGACCCGCTCGACCGCCACCTCGTCGGCGCGTTCGCTGAGCAGTTCGTGGACCTGGCGGATGTCGCGGGGTGCGGTCCGGGAGGCGAGCCAGTACATGATGCCGGTGGGGATGAAGAAGAGCTGGAAGGCGGCCAGTCCGACGGCGAAGTTCAACGGCGGCGGGAAGGCCGACCGCAACGCCTGGGCGGCCACCCCGATCAGCCCGTTGCCGGTCGCCCGGCCCACCCCGTTGACCAGGTTGCCGAGGCTGTAGACCGTGCCCCGGTGCTCGGGCGGGTTGACGTCGGCGATCAACGCGAACCAGTTCGGCGAGTTCGCCGACGTCAGGCCGAGCGCGATCAACGCGGTCAGCAGGCTGAGCCCGACCGTCGGCTCGGAGAACACGCTGCCCAGCACGGCCGAGGCCACCGCACCGGCGCCGGCACCGTCCGGCACGTCGATCCGGATCGGCACGAAGAACAGCACCGCGTAGAACGGCACCGCGGCCAGGATCCCGATCGCCGCGACCAGGGCCCGACCCCGGGGCGTACGTCGCTGTGCCGCGTCGCCGACCAGTCCACCGACTATGGAGAGCACCCCGCCGAGCTGGAACAGGACCGCGAAGATGCTGCCCACGACGGTGGCGGTGGCCGAGGAGTACCCCTGGGCCTCGGCGCGTTCCCGAAACAGTGCCGGTAGCCAGACCAGCGATCCGAACGCCACCTGCGCGGTAAGTCCCTGGAGGACGAGCCAGCGGTTCGTCCGGCGGTGCAGGATCGCCGGCAGGTCGTTCCGGCTGATCCGGTAGTCGTAGTCCCCGCCGGCCGCGATGGCGCCCCTCAGTTCGGGCTCGCTCTGCCCCCGCCGGATGTCGTATGTCAGCAGGTACGCCAGGGTCGCGACCAGGCCGACGACACTGAGCAGCAGGAACGGGCGGCGCCAGTCGTTCGCGCCGAGAACTCCGCCGACCAGGGTGCCGGCGAGGGTGCCGATTCCCTGGGAGAGTCCCCAGAAGCTCAGCACCACCCCCCGACGGCGGGGCGTGACGAGGTCGGTGACCACCGAGAAGCCGACCGAACCCACCGCCCCCAGCCCGATCGCGGCCAGCAGTTGCGCACCGAAGAACGCCAGGTACGTCGAGGCGAACGCGCTGCCGGCGGTGCCGGCGGCCCAGAGCAGTGTGCCGATCATGAGCAGCGGTTTGCGGTTGGTCCGGTCCCCGAAGTACGCCCAGCCGACCGCGGCGACCGCGCTGATCAGGAAACTGGTCGCGGTGACCGCGCCGATCGCTCCGCGGCCGACGTCAAGGGCCGGCGCGATGGAGTCGTAGAGCGGCGGCACCAGCCCGATCGCCACGTTGTCGAGCGAGGCGAGGACGACGAAGACCGCGACGCTGTAGAACCGGTGGACCGGTCCCCCACCTCGGGCGACTCGCGCACCACCGATCGTCATGTCCGGCACTCAACCAGGATCAGGTAACGCTGGGATGACGGTTTGTCCGGGTCCCGTCCCGGCCCGCGTCCCGGTTGGTGGGATCCGACCCCTTGGGGTTGTCGGCACCGAACCGTAGTGTGCACGCAACCGTCCGTAATGGCGAAGGAAGCCGGGCCGGACGGGACTCGAAGCCGATTCGGACTCGGTGGAGGTGCGGTGGAACCGACACGAACGGGCGTACGCCAGCGGGCGGCCGGCGCGGCAGACGACTCCGCCGAGCCGGTCCCGGGCGACGATCCCGGCGGGGAACAGCCCGACCGGCCGACAACCGCCGAGCGGGACGATCCGACCGCCAGGCAGGACGATCCGGCGGCACTGCCGGAGTTGGCCGACCCCGGCTGGTTCCACCACGGGGCCACCTTCGCCGAGACGAGCTTCTGGTCGGTGGCGCGGCGGCTGCCGGCGATCATCCGGGAGGCGGTGGCCCTGGCCTGGGGGGTGAGCCGGACCGACACCCTGGCCGCGATCGGGCTCAACATCCTCGCCGGCATCATGATCACATTCGGGCTGCTGGCGACCAGTACGGTGCTGCGCGAACTCTTCGCCTCCGGCCCGACCCCCGACCGGGTACGGTCGGCCGCACCCGGCCTGGCCGTGGCGGCGCTGGCGGTGATGGCCAAGGGCGGCCTGACGATCGCCGCCGGCTGGGCGCAGGCACGGCTGGCCCCGCAGATCAACTACCGGGTCGAGTTACGGCTGTTCGAGGCGACGACCTCGGTGGACCTGGCCGCGTTCGACGACGCCGGCTTCGCCGAGGAGATGGACCGGGCCCGGGACCGGGGGATGACCGAGGCGGCGTCGATCGTCGACGACACCGTCAACCTGATCACCGGCGTGGTCGGGGTGATCGCCACCGCCGCCGCCGTCACTGTCATCCAGCCGCTGCTCCTGCCGTGCCTCCTCGTCGCGGCGGTTCCGTCGGCGGTCACCGCGATCCGGATCGCCCGCCGGGAGTACGTCGCACTGCTCGCCCGGATCACCCGCCGACGTCGGATGTGGATGCTGGCCACCCTGATGGCGAACCGGCTCACCGCGGTCGAGGTGCGGACGTACCAGATGCGCGGGTTCCTGCTCGGCGAGTACCGCCGGGTGATGACCATGGAGACCGCCGCGCAACTCCGGCTGGTGCGGTCCCAGACGTCGACCCGGGTCGGCGGCGGCTCGATCGCCGGACTGGCGACGTTCGCCGTCTACGCCGTACTCGGTTGGTTGCTGCTGGCCGGCGTGGTGCCGTTGGCGGCGGCCGCGACGGCGATGCTGGCCCTCCAGGCCGCCCGGACCAGCCTGGGCAACACCATCCACGCCACCAACTCGCTGTACGAGGACGCGCTGTACTACCGCGACTTCCTGACCTTTCTCGACCGGGCCGACTCGCGCACCCGGAGCAGCGGTGGCGATCCGGTCGCCGGCTTCGAGGAGATCCGGGTCGAGGAGGTCAGCCTGAGCTACCCGGACACCGACGAGCCGGCCGTGGACCAGGTCAGCCTGACCGTCCGCCGAGGTGAGGTGATCGCCCTCGTCGGCGAGAACGGCTCCGGGAAGACGACCCTGGCCAAGCTCCTGGCCGGGCTGTACCAACCCACCGGCGGCACGATCCGGTGGGACGGGGTCGACGTCGCGACGCTCGACGCCGGAAGCCTCGGAGCGAACGTCGCGGTCCTGAGCCAGGACTGGTGGCGCTTTCCGTTCACGGCCCGACAGAACATCACCATCGGCCGGTACGACCGGACCGACGAGGCCGGACCGACGGTCGTGGACGCCGCGAAGGCCGCCACCGCACACGAGATGGTCACCGGGCTGCCGCACGGCTACGACACCCTGCTCGACCGCAGCTTCAAGGACGGCCACGACCTGTCCGGCGGCCAGTGGCAGCGCCTGGTGGCCGCCCGTGGCCTCTACCGCCACGGGCAGCTGCTGATCTGCGACGAACCCTCCGCCGCGCTCGACGCCCGCGCCGAACACGCCCTCTTCCAACGCCTGCGCCGGCAGCCCGACCGGGCGGTCGTGCTCATCACGCACCGGCTGGCAAACGTCCGGCACGCGGACCGGATCTACGTGCTGCGGGACGGAAAACTGATCGAGGAAGGCACCCATGATCAGCTCGTCGAGACCGGCGGCCTCTACCGGGAACTCTTCGAACTCCAGGCCAGCGGCTACGCCGAATGACGGCTCACTGGACGCGCTCCTACGGTGCGCAACTCGGATCGCGCTCGCCGAAGTCGGCACACCGGAACAGTGAAGGGTTCACCTGCGACGGCGGGCGCCACTTCAGCGAGGCCTGCTCGTAGTCGTACGCCAGGGCCAGCAGTCGGGCCTCGGTGTAGGCGGTGCCGAGGAAGGACATCCCGACCGGGCGCCCGTTCGCCGGGTCGTACCCGATCGGTACCGCGACCGACGGATACTGGGCGCGGGCGCCGATCCCGGCGGACCCGCTGCCGACGAAGACGATCGCGTCCAGGTTCTCAGCGGTCAGTACGGAGTCGATCCGCTCCCGCGCCCCGGCGATCCCGGTGTCCCGGTTGGTCTCGTACTCCGCCCTGGCGGCCGGGTCGGTCAGGTCGACGTCGTTCGAGGCCGTGAGCTGGGTCTGGCCGAACTTGATCGTTCCCTCGTCGACGTGCGCGAGGTTGTAGCGCACCACGTCGTCCAGGGTGTCGATCGGCGCGCTGCGCGGCAGCCGGGCCAGGTACGCGTTCAGGTCCCGCTTGAACTCGTACGTCAGGATGCTCGGCGGCAGCCCGCCGGTGTTCACGGTGACCGGGACGACCGTGGCGCCCCGGGCCCGGAGCACGTCCAGCGCCTCGGTGAACAGCACCCCCTGGTTGCCGGTCGGGCTGCTGGCAACCCCGATCCGCCTGCCCTGCAACGCGGTGTCGGAGAGCACCCTGGTGTAGTCGGTGCCGACCACGCCCGAGCTGGTACCGGTGGCCGGGTCCTCCGGGTCGATCCCGGTCAGCGCGGTGAGCAGCGCGGCGGCGTCGTAGACGGTCCGGGTCATCGGGCCGGCGGTGTCCTGGCTGGCCGCGATCGGCACCACACCGGTCCGGCTGACCAGCCCAACGGTCGGCTTCACCCCGACCAGGGAGTTCGCCGCCGCTGGGCTGAGGATCGAGCCGGACGTCTCGGTGCCGATGGTGACCGTGGCGAGCGCCGCCGCGGCGGCCGATCCGGAACCGGAGCTGGACCCGCTCGGGGTCTGGCTGACGTCGTACGGGTTGAGCACCTGACCGCCGAGTCCGCTGTAGCCCGACGGCATTCCGTTGGTGGTGAAGTTGGCGAACTCGGTCAGGTTGGTCTTGCCGAGGATGATCGCGCCGGCCGCCTTCAGCCGGGTCACCAGGAAGGCGTCCCTCGCCGGGTACGAGTGCGCCAGTGCCAGCGCCCCGGCGGTGGTCGGCAGGCCCTGAAGGTCGATGTTGTCCTTGATCAGCACCGGGATGCCGTGCATCGGCCCCCGGACGCGGCCCTTGCGGCGGTCCTGGTCGGCCCGCCTGGCCTGGGCGACGGCATCCCGGGTGACCACCCGGACCGCGTTCAGCCCCGGCCCGTTGGTGTTCAGTGTCCGGATCCGCTCCAGGTACGCCTCGACGAGTTCCTCGGAGGTGATCCGCCGGGCGGCCAACGCCTCCCGGATCTGCGGGATGCCGGCGCGCTCCAGGTCGAGCGGGAACGGCCGGTGCCGCCCGGTCGCCTCGGAGGGGGCGCCGAGGGTGGTGGCGACGAGCGCGGCGACGCCGAGCAGGACGGTGGCGAGTACGACGATCCGGAACGCGGAACGCGGCCGGGATGGCACAACGGGATGATGCACCTGAACGCCCTTCCAGAAGGCCACGTACGGGCGCACGGACACCCGGACGCGGAGGGGATGTCGGAAGCACACGACTCAGGTGTTGACATTACGATGCGGACCGATTTCAGCCGAGTAAAACGATCTTCGTAGCGGGGCGTCGCCGTCTCGGGTGCGCCGGTGCACCCGAGACGGGTGACCGTAGCTCTCGGGTATGACCGCGCATTTGGCGCCCCGGTGTGACGACGTCCGACGTGGACCGATGGTTGCCTTCCGGGTCATGAGATCCAAGGGTGTACTCAGCTATCTCCTCATCGCTTTCGGACTGGCGTGGGCGGCCGTCTTCGTCGCGCACGCGGTGCTCGGCTGGTCGATGGCCGACCCGGTGACCCAGCTGACCATGGCGCTCCCGATGGCGTTCGGACCGGCGATCGCGGCCGTCGTCGTACGCCGCTGGATCACCAGGGAAGGCTTCGCCGACGCCGGCCTGGCGCCGCGCCTGCGGGCCGCGAAACGCTACTACCTGATCGCCTGGCTCGGCCCCGTGCTGGTGCTGGCCGTGACCGTCGGCCTGGCCGCCGCCCTCGGGCTGTACGAGCCGGACCTGGCCGACCTCCCCGGCCCCGCCGCGCTGCTGGTGCTCGTGGCCCCCGTCGTCCTGACCCCGGTGTTCTGGGGTGAGGAGTTCGGCTGGCGGAGCTACCTCCAACAGCGGGTCGGTCGCAGCCCCGCCCGCGCCGCGCTCATCACCGGTCTCGTCTGGGCCGCCTGGCACTACCCGTTGGTCCTCACCGACTACGCCAGTTATGCGAGCCCGCTGCTCGGGATCGTCACCTGGACTTCCCTGATCGTCGCCCAGGCCGTGATCCTGGCCTGGCTGTTCCTGCGCTCCGGCAGCGTCTGGGTCCCCTGCCTCGCCCACGCCGGCAACAACATGGTCATCGGGACGCTCTCCGCCGCCCTGCTGACCGACGCCGGCGGCCTCGACCCGGCAGCCGCCGACCTGCTGGGCCTCGTCCCGCTCGCGGCCATCTGCGCCTGGATCCTGCTCACCGGCCGGTTGGCGCCATCCACTCGGGAGTCTGCTGAGGCGAAATGTTGAACCCGTGACCCTTGTCGTCCCCGGTAGCGCGGGAGAGATCGTCGACCGAGGTGCCGTGGCGGCCGGTTTCCTTGAACTGCCGGCGCGCAGTGGCCAGGACGTCTGGCTCGCCGAATTCCGTGGCCGCCCACGCCTCCGTGGTACGCCGTTCTGAACCATCGATCCAAAAGGTTTTGGGCGTTTTGTCAGAATCTGTCATAGTGAACCGTATGTTCAGAACCAGCACTTCGCTCGACACCACTGAGTTCGCAGGAAAGCGCGCGATCGTCACGGGAGGCTCTCGCGGGATCGGCGCGGCCATCGTGCAGCGACTGCTCGACGGCGGCGCGACCGTCGTCACCACGGCGCGTAACGCCTCCGACGAGACGCCGAAGGCCGCCACCTTCATTCAGGGCGACATCGGCACGCTCGCGGGTGTGCAGGCGTTCACTGCGGCAGCGCTCGACGAACTCGGCGGCGTCGACATCGTGGTCAACAACGCGGCGGCGGCACGCGCCCACATCGGGGGCATCTCATCCATCCCCGATGAGGAGTGGATCGACGCACTCGACCTCAACTACCTGTCCGCCGTGAGGGTCAACAACGCGCTGCTGCCGGCGCTGCGCGAGGCCGGGTCGGGCAGCGTGATCGTCAACATCTCATCGGGAGCGGCCCTCACGCCGGCCCCGCCACTGGCTCACTACGGTGCCGCCAAGGCCGCCCTCAACACCTACAGCAAAGCGCTCGCTTCCGAGCTCGCGCCTGCCGGAATCCGCGTCACCACGATCATCCCTGGCAACGTGCTCACCCCGGGCGCCGACGCGATCCGCCAGAACTTCGCCGACGCGATGGACGTCCCGCTTGCCGCCACCACAGCCGGCATCCCTCTGGGTCGTCCCGGAGACCCGCGCGACATCGCCGAGGCCGTCGCCTACCTCGCATCGGACCGGGCTCAGTGGGTCACCGGAGTAAGCCTGACAGTCGACGGCGGTGAACTCTCCCCGTCATCTGACGCCAAGTTCGGTCAACCGCGTGAACGATGTCGAACCCGTGACCCTTGTCGTCTGAGCGATCCGATCCGATCCGACCCGATCCGGTCCGATCCGTCGGATGAACCGCCTCAGCGGTTCAAGGTACGGGTCAGCCCGGCGACTACCGCCGTGGTCAGCACCCAGCCGACGACCACCAGCAGTGCGGCGACGTACTCCGTCAAGCCGGACGGTTTCCAGGCGTTGTCGTGGCCGAGGTTGACGATCGGGAGCAGCAGGTCGAGTGCCTGGAGCGCCGCGTTCCGGGCCGGCGCCTCGGCCGGGTTCCGGGGTACGGAGGGTTGCAGGACGAAGCTGACCGTCCCCAGTGCCCAGAACGCCACCAGCCAGATGCCGGCCAACCATGCCCGGTAGCCATACCCGACCAGCCCGTCCACCAGGTAGCCGAGCAGTCGTCCCGGAAGGCGGAGCGTCGCCCGCCGCCGACGCTGTCGCTCCAGCAGCACCCGGCGGGCCTCCACGTCCTGCCCACCGCGCCGATACTGCTCGGCGAGCTGCTCGTACGGCTGCGGGGTGTAACCCTCGGGACTGCGGCGCAACCAGTCCAGCCGCTGCCGGACGGTGACCGGTGCCGGCGGGGACGGCTGGCGCGGTTCGGCCGGCCCCCGGGCGATCAGCAGCCGGTACGTGCAGCCGACCAGTTCGAGTTCCGTCGGCCAGGTTCCCGGATTGTCGAAGATCGAATCGGCCTGCAAACCGGAGAGGCGGATGCCCCCGGTCGGCCTGGTGGCGAAGGTCAGCCACAGGCTGCCGACCCGCGCCCCACCCAGATGCAGGGCGTACGGCCTCGTCGCGCGGAGTTCGGAGTTGTTGAAGTTGAGCTGGCTGCCGATCCGCGCGTGGATGAGGAGCACCCCGCCGTCGGCCACGAACCCGTGCCGGGCGGTCAGGCTGCCGCCCACCGCCAGCCGATCCGCACTCAACGCCGCGCCGGTGGTGTGGCGCAGGCTGGCTCCGTCGAGGTTGACGTTGCCGCCGATGTTCGCACCGCCGAGCCAGACCTGCCCCCCGGCGGTGAACCCCTGCCGGGCGTGCAGGTTCCCGATCACCGTCATCCGGGCCGCCGCCAACGCCGTACCGGGCTCCAACGCCGTACCGGGCTCCAGCGCCGTACCGGGCTCCAGCGTCGTACCCGTTTCCGGTGCCGTACCCGTTTCCGGTGCCGTTCCCGGTTCCGGGGTTGCGGCGATGGGTTTGCTGGTCGCCTCGATCGGATTGACGATGCGGGAGCCGTCCAGGGTGACCGTGCCGCCGACCCGGGCGTCGCACAGGTCGACCGGCCCGGCGACCGCACATCCGACGAGGGCCAGGTCGCCACGGAGTTCCAGCAACCGGGCCCGCAGCCCCGGCAGGACGCAGTCGGTGAGCAGCAGGTTCACCGCCCTGGCCTCGGTCAGATCCGGTACGTCGGTGAAGGTCGACGCACTGATCTCCACCGGGGCGGTGACCTCGGCGTGCCGCAGGTCGAGCCGGCCGACGATCTCGGCGGACCGTAGCCGCAGCGCGGCCCGGGGAGCCGTAGCCCGGTCGGCCGGGCCGGCCAGCAGTTCCGCCAGCACCGACGCGCGGACCGGATGCGACATGCCGCTCAGGTCGACCTCGGCGCCTCGCTGGAACGCCGCCTGGACGTGCCGCTCGGCCGTGTTCCACCGCGAAGAGGTTTTCCACACGACAGGGAGGATCGCAGAGGAGCACCGCCGTGGCTAACGGGCTGCCCCGGTGAGCCGGGCCCGCACCCGGTGCCGGTCCGGCGATTCGATCCGCTCCAGCAGGGTGAGTGCCCGGATCCGGTACACCCGTCGGATCGTCTGGTGGCGCCGTCCACCACCGGACGATCCGACGGGCGCCAACTGGCGCGTCACCGCCAGTGGCCGGTCCTGGCCGCCAGTGGCCGGTCCTGGCCGATGGCGTGGGACGGAGTTGCGCTATTCCGAGCTGATCGCTCCCAGTGGGTCGGTTCGGGCGGCTCGGCGGGCCGGCCATTCTGCCGCGAGCGCTCCGGCGATGGCCATGGCCACGAGCAGTCCGGCGATCTGTGGCAGCGGGAGCGCGGCCTGCCAGGCGGGTCTGGTGAGAACGCCGTGCTGGAACATCGCGCCGAGCAGTATGCCGACGGTAACCCCGAGCACGCCGCCGGCAATGGTGATGAGGATCGACTCCAGCCGGATCATCGCCCGGACCTTGCGGCGCGACATGCCGATGGCCCGTAGCAGGCCGACCTCGCGGGTGCGTTCCAGGACCGAGAGCGCCAGGGTGTTGACGATGCCGAGGGCGGCGATGAGCACCGACAGACCGAGCAGCGCGATCGACACCCAGATGAATGTCGAGAGTTGGCTGGCTTCCGCGGTGATGTACTGCTCGGCGGTGTACATGCGGACGTCCGGGCGGTCTGCGGTGGTCTCCGCCAGCTTCCGCTGGAAGGTCTCCCCGTCGCTGTCGGCGCCGATCAGCACCGTGTCGCCATTGCCCGGCCGGAAGTGCCGGTCGGCGAACTCGTCCGGCAGCAACAGCCCGGCGCCGACCAGTGCGGCGTCGGCGTAGACGCCGGTGATGGCGACTGGCACCGACTGGCCGTTGATCATGATCTGGACCGTGTCGCCTCGGGACCAGCCGCGCTCCGCCGCCAGTGCCTTGTGCACGAACGCGCCGCGGGCCAGGTCGGACGGTTCGCCCGTGCGTAGGTCCAGGTGGAGCAGGGAGCCGATGGCGGCCGGCTCGATTGCGGCGACCGGGGTCGCCTGGGCGCCGCTTCCGGCGGTGTCGCGCCGGATCGCGCTCACCGACGTGACACCCGGCACCGCCTCGATCCGGGTCAGGATCTCGTTGCTGACCTGGCCGCCGCCGATACTCACGGCCACGAACGGCGCCCGGAGGCTGTGTTCGATGGCGGCCCGGTCGGCGTGGGTGGCGCTGGCCCCGAAGACGGCGATGCCGGTGGCCAGCGCGACCCCGACCAGCAGTGCCGCGACGGTCGCGCCGGTGCGACGGGGGTTACGGAGGGCGTTTTCGGCGGCCAGCCTGGCCAGCCAACTGGACCGGATCGGTGCGACCATCACCCGGATCAGTGGGCGGGCCAGCCGCGCGGCGAGCAGCACCGCGGCGATGAGCATGCCGAATCCGCCGGCGACGCCGGCCACGGTGAACGGCGGATGGTTGCCGAGCAGCCCCAGCAGGCAGAAGAGCACGGCTATCGCGGCCAGCGTCAGCCCGATCGCGCTTCGCCGCCGCACGGCCGTGACGGCCAGGACGAGGTCTCCCTGCAGGGCCACCACGGGTGGCGCGGCGGCTGCCCGCCGGGCCGGCAGCCAGGCCGCCAGCATGGTGACCGCGATGCCGACGAACAGGCTCCACAGCACGGCGGTGGGCGTGATGCGCAGGGTGTCGCCGAGGATCGGATCCTGTGCGGTGGCGAAGTCGATCATCGGGAGGGCGAGACCGAATCCGGTCGGCACGCCGACGGCGGCGGCAAGGATGCCGATCCCGGCCGCCTCGGCCAGGACCATCACCTCGATCTGACGCCGGCTGGCGCCGACGGCACGCAGCAGGCCGAACTGCCGGGTACGTTGCCCGACCAGCATCGCGAACGTGTTGGTGATCAGGGTGATGCCCACCAGCAGCGCGATCAGGGTGAACGTGAGGAGAATCTGGGCGGTGGTCGCCGCGTCGCCCTCCTCCTGTTCCCGTGACCGCTGGGCGAGCACGTCGCCGTCGTACGCCTCGATCCCGACGGGCAACGAGGCGGCCACGGCCTCCCGCAACTGCTGGTTGGATACGCCCGGCCCGGCGGTGATCTCCACCGATGTGAAGGTGCCGGGTGTCTGGAGCGCCCGGTGCGCGGTGGCGGTGTCGAAGGCGAGGGCTGGCGCGCGGCCGGGGCCGTCGCGGAGGACGGGATGATAGGAGTAGATCCCCACCACGGTGACCGTCTCCGTACCGGACTGGTGCAGTGCCTCTGTCCGGGTGCCCACCGTCAGTTCGCCGTTGCGGGCGGCCGCCTGCTCGACGGCGATCTCGCCGGGTCCCTGGGGTGCCCGCCCCTCCCTCAGCCGCAGCCGGGGCCCGTCGGTCCAGTTCGTGCCGATCAGGTCGTCGGCGAATCCGGCGGGCCGGGCGACCTTGCCGTCCTTGCCGACCACGGCCGCGTAACCGTCCACGACGCCGTCAGCCCTGGCCACGCCGGGCAGCGCCGCCAGCCGCTGCCGATCCTGTTCCGGCAGCAGGACGGGACGGAAGTCGTATCCGCCCCCGTTCTCCTGGCCGGAGGGCGCCACCAACACCGCCACGTCGGTACGGACAGCGCCGGGACCGGGGTTGATGCTGTCGGCGAAGACGAGGGTGCCGGAGACGAACGCGACGCCGAGCACGACGGTCACGAAGGTCATCGCCAGCCGGCCCCGGTTCGCGAAGAGGTTGCGCAACCCGATACGCCACATGTTCATCCTCGCGTCCGATCGAGCTTGGCCAGCCGGTGCAGCACCTGGTCCACCGTGGGCTCGGAAAACTGGTCCACCAGCCGGCCATCGGCGAGGACCAGGACCTGGTCCGCTACAGCGGCCGCCACGGGATCGTGGGTCACCATCACCACGGTCCGGCCGAACTCGTCCACCGATCGGCGCATCAGACCGAGCAGCCGGCCGCCGGTGCGGGAGTCCAGGTTTCCGGTCGGCTCGTCGGCGAAGACGATCTGCGGCTGGGTCACCAGCGCCCGAGCCAGCGCGACCCGCTGCTGCTGCCCGCCGGAGAGTTCTGCCGGCCGGTGTCCGAGCCGGCCGGCCAGGTCGAGCGCCGCCACGATGGACTCCAGCAGGGCGGCATCGGGGCGTTGCCCACCGATGGTCAGGGGCAGGATGATGTTCTCCGCGGCGGTGAGCGTCGGGACCAGGTTGAACGACTGGAACACGAACCCGATCTCGCGTCGACGCAGGTCGGTCAGTTGCCCGTCGGAGAGCGTGTCCAGGGCGGTGGCGCCGAGGTAGACCGAGCCGCCGGACGGACGGTCCAGCCCCGCCAGGCAGTGCATCAGGGTGGACTTTCCCGACCCCGAGGGCCCCATCACGGCCGTGAACCGGCCGGCGGGGATGTCGACGTCGACCGCGTCGAGCGCCACGACGCGAGCAGACCCGGTGCCGTAGACCTTGTTCAGGCCGACGGCGCGGGCGGCCGGCGGCGGCCCCTGCGGAGCCGGTACAGCTGTGGCCGAACTGATCATCGTTCGCCTTCCGTTTCGAGATGCGGGGTGCCGGGGTCCGGCTGGTGGGAGGTGGGCGCGACACCGCTCCTTCGGGATGACCGGGATCCGGCACGAGCCGGCACGTCCACCGATCCCGAAGGCACAGCGGCGATCGGAGTTCAACCGATGGCGGTGGGCTCGGGAACGTGCTCGACCCGTCGGCGGCGCTGTTGCCGTTCCCGCGCGTCGGCGGCGCGGCCCCAGCGGGTCCGGCTCCACGGCTTCACCACGGACAGGATGGTGGCGACCCACAGGGCGACGGTGAACGTGGCCAGGCAGGCCGTCAGGGCGAGGGCGGTCCCACCCGGCTCGCCGGCCGGGTCGACCGTACGCAGGGCGAGTTCGTCCGCCAGCGCGCTTTCGAGGGTGCCGGCCAACAGCGGGATGCTGACCGAGATGGCGAACTTGACGATCACCCACCGGTACCGGACGAGGCCCCACTTCGTGCCGAGTGACACGACGAGGCCGGTGATGATCGACAGGAACATCGACGGGATCGCGGCCGTGAAGTCGACGACGTGCAGCAGCTCGTACGCACCGTGTCGCATCGTGTGGGAGGCGGTGGCCGAGCCGATGATCGCCAGCACGGTCATGGTGAGCGCCACACCGAGCCATCCGACGCTGAACCCGACGTGCAGGACGAGCCAGATCTTGCGGGTCCGGGGCGACATCCGGGGAAACTGTGGCCGGCTCCGCGCCAGGATCGCAATCGACAGGGGGATGCCGAGGAGGGCGATCAGGACCGGGATGCTGAACACGAACTGAAGCACCGCCATGGCCAGGTGCAGGACGATCGTGACCCGGCGGCTGCGCTCCGGTCCGCGCAGCGCGGCCGACACCGACAACCCGGCCGCCAGCGAGTAGCCGACGAGGGCTGCCGTCCGGAGCACGACGAGGCCGGAGCCGTTCAGCAGCAGCACCACGTTCAACAGGGCGAAGCAGGCGAAGGCCCAGTGCAACATCGTGAGCGCCCGAGGCGTGGCCTCATGGCCGGTCGGGTTGCCGGAACCAGGTGGCATGTCGGGATCCATGTTTGAAAAACTAGGTTCGCCCGAGCTGGGTGGCATCGCTCGATGTGACCCGGATCGGTGGTCGATGGTCGGCGGATCCGGCGACGGACGCTACTTTCGATTGAATCCGACGGTGGAGGCGCGGTGCCGCCGACCTCAGTAGTCTTCCGGTATGGGGCCTGGGCAGCGTCGCGTTGTCGACGTGCTACTCGCCGCGGTCTGCGTACTGGCCGGTGCCTGGGATGGTCTCCAGTCCGGCCTCTTCAACGGCTCCCCGCTCGTCAACGAGCGGGCGCCGCTGGCGGTCAACGTGGTACTGGGGATCCTCACCGGACTCGCCGTCCTGGTTCGGCGCAGTCGTCCGATGCTGCTGTACGGCTCCGCTCTGCTGTGCTGGGGTGTCGTGAGCGCGTACCCGGCCCTGCTGATGGCGCAGTTCTCCCTCGGCGCCCATGTCCGCTCCGCCTGGCACCGGGTCGTCCTCACCGCCACCATGCTGGCCCTCGTGACCGGGCCGTTGTGGCGGGCGGGCGGTGGTGACTCGGCCGTACCGATCAGCTTCGCGCTCTGTATCGGGCCCGTGCTGGTCGGTCTCTATCTGACGTCCCGTCGGGAGGTGTTGGCCAGTCTGGAGGAGCGCGCCCTGCGCAACGAGCGCGAGGAGCGGCTGCGGATCGACCAGGCCCGTGCCGAGGAGCGGGCCCAGATCGCCCGGGACATGCACGATGTGGTCACCCATCGGGTGTCCCTCATGGTGCTGCACGCCACGGCGCTGGAGTCGGCGCAGGGGCGGGACGCGGTGGCGATCGCGAGCCAGATCCAGGGCATTGGTCGCGCCGCGCTGAACGAGCTTCGTACGCTGGTCGGGGTGTTACGCGACGGCGCCGCCGCGCCGCTGCGACCGCAGCCGGGGGTTAACGACCTTGAGGAACTGGTCGCCTCGTCGGTGGCGCTCGGCCTGGCGGTCGAGTTGAGGGTCGAGGACGGGCTGCGGGCGCCGGCCCTGGTGGAGCACGCGGTCTACCGGGTGGTCCAGGAGGCTCTCACGAACGTGCACAAGCACGCCAGCGACGCCCGGACCACGGTCACCGTCGGTACGGACGGCGACGGCGTGCTGCTGGTCGTCCGCGACAGCGGCAGCGCCCCGATGCTGGACGTGGCTCCCGGCGGTGGGCACGGGCTGCTCGGAATCTCCGAACGCGTCCGGTTGGTCGGGGGCACGCTCCGCACCCGACGGCTACCCGGAGGCGGGTTCGAGGTGCTGGCCAGGATGCCGATGGTGAGCGAGGTGCTGCGATGATCCGGCTGTTGATCGTCGACGACGAGTGGATGGTCCGCGCCATGCTCCGCACGATCATGGAGGCCTACGACGACATCGACATCGTGGGTGAGGCCGGGAACGGCGACGAGGCGGTGCGGCAGTCGCACGCCCTGCGCCCCGACGTCGTGTTGATGGACATCCGGATGCCCCGCGCCGACGGCCTCACCGCGACCGCGGCACTGTCCCGGTTCGCGGTACCGCCGAAAGTCGTCGTCCTGACCACGTTCGACCTCGACGAGTACGTCCAGACGGCGCTGCGGCACGGCGCGGTCGGCTTCCTGCTCAAGGACGCCACCGCCGACCAGATGGCCGCCGCCGTGCGCAGCGCCGCCGCCGGGGACGCCATGCTCTCCCCACAGGTCACCCGCAAGCTGCTGCACCGGTTCGCCGAGCCGGTCAGCCCGCGCCGCGAGGCGGCCGTCCGCCAGTTGAGGGTGCTCACGGACAAGGAGCGGGAGGTACTGGTGGCCGTCGGTGAAGGACTGACCAACAGCGACATCGGTCGGCGCCTGCACCTGAGCGAGGCCACCGTGAAGAGCCATGTCAGCCGGCTCCTCGCCAAGCTGCAACTGACCAACCGGGTGCAGGCGGCGATCCTCGCGTACCACGCCGGCCTGGTCAGCTGAGCGCCGCCCGCGCCTCAGGCCGGGTCAGAAGGTGCTGATGTCGAACCGCGTCGCCCTGGTGCTGACGGGGCCACGACTGAGCTCGTTGCCGTCGATGTCGAGCGCCCGGAACGTGCCATCGCTGGTCAGCCTGTCGCCGTCCACCCGGGCGTGGTGCAGGGCCCGAACCTCGCCGTTGTAGCGGTGTGGCAACCCTCTCAGGTCGTCCGGCAGCACCTGCCACAGCGTGAAGGTGACCGTACGCCGTCCGGTGGCCTCCCACCGTCCGGTGGCGATGTGGATGCCCTGCGCGAACGACAGGAAGAAGCCGCCCGGCAGGAAGGTGAACAGGGCGACCTCCTCCTCGTGCGGCAGGGTGACCACACCGCGCCAGGTGCCCAGCACCGGGCTGCTGGACCCTCCGTGGCCGGTCGGGGAGGCCTCGGCCATCTCACTCGTGCTCAGCGCGGCGCCGACCGCCAGTGCGCCGACCGCAGCGCCCGTACCGGCGGCGCGCCCGAGAAACCGCCTGCGGTCCACGTGACCTGTCATGGGAAACACCTCACAAAGATCTCGTACGGATTGGACCGACCGACCGTACGGCGGCGGCCCGCCCGTCCACATCGATCGTTGGAGTGCGAATCCACAGGTCCCGCCCCACCCTTTGGCTGAGCCGGTCGGCCGAACCCCGGCCTTCCGCGCTGACAGCGGATGATCAGGGCGTTTCTGATTGGGTGATCGTCTAGGTGCGGATGATCTGGATTTGTGAACGAGACGATGATCCGTACCTGGGCGCCGGACGATCTGTGGAAGGTTGCGGCGTCGGTCGCTCTAGGTATTGGTCTTTTCGCGTCGTCACTCCGTTCACTCGGAATTGCGGATGGTCGGCCACTCCGTCGGGATGAAGTCGTCGGGCGCGTTCAAAACGTTGATCATCCGCTGGCGGATGCTCTCGTGCATCAACGGTCCCCAGGGGAACTTCGTCGGGTACTGCACGATGTTCGCGAAGACGTTCGCCGGCCCGTCGTTCTGCTCCAGGTACTGGATGGCGGCCTGGGTACAGACATAGTCGGCGTACGCCAGCGCCTGGTGGGCGGTGGTCATCAGGGCCTCGGTGCCGGGCTGGTGGCGCAGGTACGGCTCGAACCACGGCAGGTCGACCCCGGGCATCGGGGTGGGTTGGAACTGAAGATCGTTGGAGAGCACGATCGGCAGCGGGTCGTCCTTGATCCCGTTGGCCTGGGCGAGCATCTGGGCACCGGCCAGGACGCCGCCGGGCTCGGCCAGGTCGAGCAACCGCTGCCGGCCGATGACCACGTGCTGATTCTTCTGCATGTACCTGTCGAGACCCAGTGGATCGTCCGGGAAGTCGAACGCGATCTCGGCCAGCGCCTCGACCCGATCCTTCCGGCCACGGTTGTTGTAGTAGGTGATCATCCAGCTCATCGCCTTCGGGGCGTACTGCGGGTCGCTGGTGGCCCGTGCCTGGGCCATCGCGTCGCGGGCCTTGTCATGGTCGCCCGCCCGCTCGTGGTTCAGGGCGATGTGGAACCAGGCGACCGCGCTGTAGCCGAGCCGGTACGGCTCCAGGAGCGCATGCCACAACTCCGTCGCCCGCTCGTAGTTCTCCATCCGGGTCCAGTGGCCGGCGAGCAGCAGCTTCGCCGCAGGCGTGTAGATTGGATGGTCACCCTCGGCGGCGATCCGTAACCCGTCCACACTGCTCGCGAGCTGTCGGTGCGTGTACGGGACCGCCTTCGCCAAGGCGAGAAGGAACGCCGCCTCGATCCGGTAGGGAGCACCCGGGGCAGCCTCCGCGAGCCCTTTGAGCTGGCCGACGGCCGACTCCGGCTCGCCGGTCAACAACAACTCGAATGCGTCCCGGCACACCGCCGCGCGGCGGAGACGTTCGGCATTGGTCTGGTCCATGGGTCCCTCCTCGGCAGTCAGAGCAGCCGTAAGGAAGCTACACCGTGCCGCGACTCGACTACATAACGTATCTTCCGCTGTCTTGCGCCGCGGACGCCGGAACGTCACGGAACTCGCCCGTTCCGGCCCGCCCATGCCCTGGTTCCACCTGGCCGACCGGCGCCATACATCCACGGGATGACAACTATCGGGCGATGCCCCATGGGTGGCACCGCACCTAGCTTTCTTGACATGACAGGTGAAGACAGCGCAGGGCACGCCGTCGTCCGGCGGGACGACGTGCACCGGAGACAGCTCACCCGCATCGGCGGCGCCACGATTGCCGCCGTCCTACTCATCGTCGGGTTCGTGCCGGGAGTCGCACCGGCAGCCGACGCGACGACCACGACGAGTCACGGGTACTCGGCGCAGATCCGGCGCGCGTCGTACGGGGTGCCGCACATTACCGCCGCCAACTTCGCCAGCCTGGGCTTCGGCGCGGGCAACGTACAGGCCGAGGACAACATCTGCCTGATCGCCGAGCAGGTGGTCACCGTCGACGCCAGCCGGTCACGGCACTTCGGTGCCGACGAGCCGAACGTGCGCAGCGACCTGTTCTTCCAGAAGGCGAAGGAGGACAGGGTCGTCGAGCGGATGCTCGCCGGCACCCCGAATGGGGTGGACGCACCGTCGCGGCAGGCCCGTGACCTCGTTCGTGGCTTCGCCGCCGGCTACAACAACCACCTCCGCAAGACCGGGGCGGCGAACCTGACGGACCCGCAGTGTCGCGCGAAGCCATGGGTCCGGCAGATCAGCGCCCTCGACCTGTGGCGGACCACCTGGGCCAACATGATCCGATCCGGCTCCCTCGGCGCGCGCGACTGGATCGTCGAGGCGACGCCACCGGCAGCGGGCGCGGCTCGGAGCACGACGCCGAGCACCACGGACATCGCCACGGCGCTGTCGCGGGTGATCCGGCCAGCGGGCGCGGGCCGTGACGAGGCCGCCGGTGGCGGTGACGAGGCCGCCGGTGGCGGTGACGAGGCCGGCGGTGGCGATGATGGTGGCGATGGCGCACCGGGCGATACCGGCTCCGCGCTGGGCAGCAACGCCTACGGGCTGGGTGGCGAGGCGACGACGAGCGGCGCCGGGATGCTACTTGCCAACCCACACTTTCCGTGGGACGGACCCGACCGGTTCTACCGGATGCACCTGAAGATCCCAGGCGGGTACGACGTGGAAGGGGCGGCGCTGATCGGCAGCCCGATCGTCCAGATCGGCCACAACGCCACGGTGGGCTGGAGCCACACCGTCTCCACCGCCGCGCGGTCCGTGCTGCACGAACTGACGCTCGTACCCGGTGACCCGACGTCGTACCTCTACGACGGCCGACCCCGGAAGATGACCCGACGCACCGTGACGGTCCAGGTACCGACGCCGGGCGGCGGCACCGAACCGGTGACCCGGACCCTGTACGACACGTTGTACGGGCCGGTGGTCTCCCTCCCCGACGCGCTGGCGTGGACGACCACGACGGCGTACGCGATGACCGACGTCAACGCCGACAACGGCCGCGCGATCGACGGCTGGCTCCAGATGGGCCGGGCCCGGACGGTACGCGAGCTGAAGAAGGTCCTCGACCGGTACCAGTTCCTGCCCTGGGTCAACGTCATCGCCGCAGACGCCACCGGCGAGGCGATGTACGGCGACCACTCGGTCATCCCACGGGTCACCGACGAACTCGCCGCGACCTGCATCCCGGACCGGTTCAAGGAGGAGTACGCGTCCAGCGGTGACGCGGTGCTCGACGGCTCGACCTCGGCGTGCGGGCTGGGCACCGACCCCGACGCCGCCGTGCCCGGGATCCTCGGCCCGGCACACCTGCCGGTGCTGTTCCGAACCGACTATGTCACGAACTCCAACGACAGCCACTGGCTGACCAACCCGGAACAGCCGTTGACCGGTTACCCGCGAATCATCGGCCCCGAGCAGAGGCCACGCAGCCTGCGTACCCGGCTTGGCCTGCTCCAGGTGCAGCAGCGGATCGCCGGCACCGACGGCCTGCCGGGCACCAGGTTCAGCGTCGAGAAGCTCTGGCAGGTCCAGTTCGGCAACCGGGTCTACGGCGGTGAGCTGTTCAGGGACGACCTCGTCGCGCTCTGTACGGCGACGCCGCGCGCCACGGCGTCGAACGGCGCCACCGTCGACCTCACCGCCGCCTGCGCGGCACTGCGCGGCTGGGACCTGCGCGTCGACCTGGACAGCCGGGGCAGCCACCTGTTCACCGAGTTCGTGCGGAGCGGCCCCATCCCGTTCCAGGACCGGTTCGTGGTGACCGATCCGGTCAACACTCCCCGGATCCTCGCCACCGATGATCCGAGGATCCTGACCACCCTCGCCAACGCCGTACAGAAGCTGGCCGGCATTCCACTGGACGCCCCGCTCAGCGCCGTGCAGACCGAACCGCGCGGCAGCGAGCAGGTACCGATCCACGGCGGCCCCGGTGGCGCCGGCATCTTCAACGCCATCAGCGCCTCGTTCACGCCCGGTGTCGGTTACCCGAAGATCATGCACGGCTCGTCGTTCGTCATGGCCGTCGAGTTCGGCCGGAACGGACCGTCGGGGCGGCAGATTCTCTCGTACTCACAGTCGGCGAACCCGAACTCGCCGTACTACGCCGACCAGACCCGGCTCTACTCCCGCAAGGGCTGGGACACCATCAAGTACACCGAGGCGCAGATCGCGGCCGACCCGAATCTGCGCACGTACCGGGTCCGGGAAGACGAACGCGACTGCGTGAACGGCGGATGGCGAGCATTCGCGCAACCGGCGTTCAGATCGCAGGGAGCGTGCATCGCGTACTTCCGGCGGGCCTAGCCGATCCCGAGGACGACAACCGCCCGACCGCCCGGCCGTGCCAGACGAGCTGGCGCGGTCGGGCGGTTCGGCGAACGTCACACTCAGCCGGTCTGGCGGTCCAGGACCAGGTCGCGGGCCCTGGCGTACTGCTCGCGGATCTGCGGGACGGCCGTGCCGGCGTACTCCTCGGGCTGGCTGGCGGACCACGTGGGTGGCTGCGACCCACCCTGGATGACCCAGGCGGCCTGCCGGGCGGCCCCGTCCGCGACGTACTCCCCCGGCTCGGGCACCAGTACGGGACAGCCGAAGACCTCCGGCGCGATCCGGCGCACCGCCTCGGACCGGGCCCCGCCGCCGACCAGGATGACCCGGTTCGCGGTCGCGCCCTGGGCGAGCAGCGCGTCCAGCCCGTCGGCGAGCGCGCAGAGCATCCCCTCCACCGCCGCCCTGGCAAGGTGAGCCGGCGTGGACGTACGCAGCGTCAGGCCGTGCACCGCGCCCGTCGCCTGCGGACGGTTGGGCGTCCGCTCCCCCTCCAGATAGGGGACCATCACCAGCCCACCGGCCCCGGCCGGCGCCGACAACGCCAGTTTCGCCAACTCGTCGAGCCCGACACCCAGCAGCGACGCCGCGGCATCCAGCACCCGGGCCGCGTTCAACGTCGCGACCAGCGGCAGGAACCGCCCGGTCGCGTCCGCGAACCCGGCCACCGCGCCGGAGGAGTCGGCCGCCGGAGCATCCGCCACGCTGAACACGGTCCCCGAGGTCCCGATCGAGA
>NZ_JADPUN010000252.1 GCF_015690345.1 Plantactinospora alkalitolerans
CCCCACCTCCCGCGACTTCCGCTGACATGTAAGGAAGGGCCCCTTCTTATCGCTTTCTGTAGAAGAAGGGCCCCTTCCTAACCGGCGGCCGCGACGGGTGGCGCGACCGGCGGCGCGACCGGCGGCGCGACGGCCGACGGGGACGGCGCCGCCGGGTGGCTTAGGCTCGTCGGGTGGAGCGAACAGAGAACCGGGCATCCGGTCGGCAGGTGCCGGCCAGCGGCCCACCGGCCGGTCCCCGTACCGCCGCGGTCTGGGCCGTGCTCCGGCGGGAACTCGACCGGCAGGCGGGCCGGGCGCTCACCGTGCTCGATGTCGGCGGCGGGACCGGCGGGTTCGCGGTGCCGCTGGCCGAGGCCGGCCACCAGGTGACGGTGGTCGACGCCAGCCCCGACGCGCTCGCCGCGCTGGACCGGCGGGCCGCCGAACGCGGGGTCGCCGAGCGGGTACGTGCCGTGCAGGGCGACGGTGACGCCCTCGCCGGGCTGATCGAGCCGGCCAGCGCCGACCTGGTGCTCTGTCACGCCGTACTGGAGGTGGTCGACGATCCGGCCGGGGTGGTCGCGGCGATCGGCACCGCGCTGCGCCCCGGCGGCGCGGCCAGCGTACTGGTGGCGAACCGGGCCGCCGCCGTACTCAGCCGGGTGATGAACGGCCACCTCGACGTCGCCGCCGCGCTGCTCACCGATCCCGATGGGCACGCCGGATCGCGGGACACCCTGCGGCGGCGCTACGACGCCGACGGTGCCGCCGCGTTGCTCCGGTCCGCCGGGCTGGAGGTCGAGCAGACCCACGGCGTACGCGTCTTCGCCGACCTGATCCCGGCGGTTGCCGCCGAGGCGGATCCACCGGCCCTGCTCGACCTGGAGTTGGCCGCCTCGGCCCAGCCGCCCTACCGGGACATCGCCGCCCAGTTGCACCTGTTCGCCCGCCGACCGGCATGACGGGCCCACTCCAGCAGGTCCGGCCGGACTACTTCGGCGGCAGCCTGGCCGACGTGATGCCGAGCGCGTTGGCGGTGCTGGGCGTCGACCGGGTCGACCCGTTGGGGCTGACCGCCGCACTGGCCGGGGTACGCCGGATCGCGGTGCTGCTGGTCGACGGCCTCGGCTGGTACCAGTTGCCGACCGCCGCCCCGCACGCGCCGACCCTGACCGACCTGGCCGCCCGGTTCGGACGCCCGTTGACCTGCGGTTTCCCGTCCACCACCCCGACCAGCCTGGTGAGTCTGGGCACCGGTGCCGCGCCCGGGGCGCACGGCGTGCTCGGCTTCCACGTCAACGTGCCCGGAACGGATCGGGTCCTCACCCACATCGACTGGCCGGGGTCACCCACCGATGGTCCGAACTTCCCGGGTGGCGGCCCGGGGTCGCCGGTCGGCGGGCACCGCCCGAGCGGGTCCTGGCCGCCCGCCGGCACCAGGGAGCAGCCCGCCGGCAGCGGGGAGCAGCCCGCCGGCACCGAGGAGCAGCCCGTCGGCACCGAGGAGCAGCCGAGGTCGACGGCCGGGGAACGGCCCGGCGCCCCGGCCGGGGAAGCGCTACCGGCGCGTCCCGTCGAGTCGACGGGTGACCCCGACCCGCGTCGCTGGCAGCCGTTGCCGACCCGGTTGCGGCAGGCCGAGACGGCCGGGGTCGCGGTGACCGTGGTGAGCCGGCCGGAACTCGCCAGCAGCGGTCTCAGCCTGGCCGCGTACGGCGGTGCCGGGGCGCATCGGGGTGCGGGCGACGTCGACGCGCTGGCGACCGAGATGCTCGCCGCGCTGACCGCCGGCCCCGGCCCGACCCTGGTGTACGGCTACCACCCGGACGTGGACCGGCACGGGCATCTCAGCGGCATCGGCTCGGCCGACTGGCAGTCCGCCGTCGCCGCCGTCGACGGTCTGCTCGCCCGGCTGGTTGACGGGTTGCCGCCGGACGCCGCGTTGCTGGCCACCGCCGACCACGGGCAGCTCAACATACCGGCGGAGGGCCGGTACGACCTGGACACCGATCCCCGGCTTCGAGCCGGCGTACGGGTGGTGGCGGGGGAGGCCCGGGTCCGCTACCTGCACACCCTGCCGGGCGCGACCGCCGACGTCGTCGCCGCCTGGTCGGAGGTGCTGGGCGAGCAGGCGTGGGTCGCCACCAGGGCCGAGGCGGTGTCGGCTGGATGGTTCGGGCCGGTGCCCGAGGCACATCTGGAGCGCATCGGTGACGTGGTGGTCGGCTGCCTGGGCGAGACCGTGGTGCTCGCGTCGAAGACGTACAACCCGATCGAGACGACCCTGATCGCGTACCACGGCTCGTGTACGGCGACCGAGATGACGATCCCGCTGCTGGCGGTACCGTCACCCCGCACCTGAGGGATGTCTCGTAACCCGGTGACCGTCCGCTTCGGTTGGGACGTCCTCAATCGACCTTGGACGGCCATGCCCGCGCTACCGGTCGCCGGCGTCCGACCCGTTCCGCAACAGCAGCGAGATGATCGACAACACGAGCAGCGCACCTGACCCACACAGCACGACGAAGTACAGCACCGGGCCACCGAACCCGTGGTTCGGGCCCCCCAACAGCAGCGCGGCGAAGGTGCAACCCGCCGATGCCAGCATCCCCCAGTAGGACCACCGAGACTGCCCTCGCAACTCCCGCCACACCCGTTCCAGGATCACGCCATCCCCACTCGTCGAAGGCCGCATCCGCTCGTCGAAGGCCGCATCCGCGCATCCGCCGTCGACAGACATCGGCTTCAGCGCCAGCCTAAGCGATCTTTCGGGACCCGGCAGCGGTCCGGTTCGGAGGTACGTGAGCGTCGATACGTCCTGTCATCGTCCTGAGCGACTGCGGCAAGCCGGTCGGAAGAAAAGATCTAGGTTGGTCTATTGTCCAGGCGGGCCGTCACCTCGTACGCTGTCGATCACCGGATGTGAGCGTTCATCTCGATCGGCAGACGACGCGGGGGTGCCGGTGGGTGTCGACGGTTTGCTGCTTGTCTCGGTTAATTCCCTGTTCGCAGCGGTTCTCCTGGTGGCCGGTGTCACCAAGACGGTGGTGCCGCAGCCGGTCCGCAGCGCGGTCGAAGAACTTCTCCATGGCAGCGCTCACACCGTCTCTGCGAGCGCCGTCCGGGTCTTCGGGGCCGTGGAGATCGCCGTCGGTCTGGGCCTGCTGATCCCGGCCGCCCGCGCCGCCGTCGGAGTCGCGGTGATCGGGCTGGGTGCGGTCTTCGCACTCGCCGGGGCCGCCGGCTGGCGGCGCCGCAGCGCACTGCCGTGCGGCTGTCTCGGCGGCGGCCCGTACCCGCTCGGGGCCCGCAACGTGCTCGTCGGCGCGGCGTTCGTCGCGCTCGGAGTGCTCGACATCGCCGCGGTGCCGACGGCGCCGGCATCCGGGACCCGCGCCCCGGCGATCACCGCGGCGGCGATGGTGCTGTTCTGCCTGTGGCTGCACCGGCGCCTGGCGTGGCGGCTGCTGCGTCCCTCCGCCCGGCCCGACGCGACGTGAGTGACGTGAGGAGTGTCGATGGAGCTGTTCTTCGGACTCGTGCTACTGGTGCTGGCCGCCGGCATGGTCGTGCTCTTCGCGATGGTGGGCGAGCTGGCGTCCCGGGTCGGTGATCCGGCGAGCCGGAGCCGGTCGGCCGAGGTGCTGCCGCTGGAACAGGCGCGGCTCGGTCACGTGCCGGCCGACTGGCCGGACCGGTTGGCACCGCTGGGTTCGGCCGACCGGGCGGTCCTGCTCGTACTGAGCACCGTCTGCAACACCTGCCGCCAGCTCGCGCCCGAGGTCGCCGCGCTGGCCGGTACCGGCGTCGACGGCGGGCCGCTGCTCGGTGTCGTGATCACCTGCGGCAACGCCGACAGCGGCGCGGAGTTCGTCGCGACATATGGCCTGGACCGGCTTCCGTACCACGTCGACGTGGCCGGTGAGTGGGTCCAGAACGAGTTCGACATCCACACCAGTCCGGCCGCGGTGCTGTTCGCCGCCGGTCGGGCCCGGGCGGCGTTGCTCTTCGACGACGTCGCCGCGCTGCTGGCGCGCAGTGTCCAGATCCTGAACGAGCGGCGATCCGAGGAGGTCGTGCGATGAGTAGTGCGCCGCACCAGCGAGCTGAGGGCGCGGACGATCAAGCTGGGGGGTCCGCCGGCGACGACGGCGTCCAGCATCGGAAGACCGGCCGGCGCCGGATCTTCGCGGGAATCGGGGCCAGCGGCCTCGCCGCGGCGGTCGCGGTGTTCGGCCGCAGCGGACCGGCGGCGGCGGCCTACGCCTACGCCTGCTGCAGCCTGGAGTTCCACCCGACCATGTCGGTCTCCGCGTGCAAGAGCGGGTCACACTACGTCTGGCACTGCTGGCACGCCGGATACGTGCGCTGCCAGTGCTGCGAGGCCAAGGACTCGTACGGGCACACCGTCGCCTCCGCCTACAGTTGCCAGTAGCCGGGGAGGTAGGTGTGGCGTCCTGGGCGATCCTGACGATCGGGCTGCTGGGCGCGGTCCTACAGGCGTTCAGCCCGTGAGGACTGTCCATGGCTGGGGTCGCCAGCCCGATGCTGCACCGCTCCCGGGCGGAGGGGACGCGGTTCCTGACCGGTCTGCTCGTCGGCGCGGCGGCCGGCGCGGTCGTTCTGGCCGTGCCGGTGTACCTGCTGGGCCGGCTGCTGGAGCCGTTGCCGGGTCCGGTCGCCGTCGGCGTGCTCGCCGGGGTGTGCGTGCTGCTCGGATCGGCGGACCTGGCGCAGCGCACACCGCACGTATGGCGCCAGGTCCCGCAGAGGCTGTGGCACCGGCTGTCGCCGGGCGCGCTCGGCGTCACCTGGGGGTTCGACCTGGGACTGCTGTTCACCACCCAGAAGACCACCTCGCTGATCTGGGTGGCCGTGGCGGCGGTGGCCCTGACCCAGCCGTCGCTGGCTGTCGCGGTGCTGGCCGCGATCTCGGTGGGTTCGATGCTGGTGGTCGTGGTCACCACGCTGGCGGCCGGAGCCGACCGGCGTACCGAGGCGGGATGGAGTGGATCATGGGTGAGGTGGGTGAGACGCGGATCGGGGCTGCTGATCCTGTCGACGGCGGGGGTGATCGTCGCGAGTCTGCTGACCTGACCCCGCTGTTCGAGTTGCAACCCGGCGGCGGCCAGGTCGTGGTGACCCGGTTCGAGTGCGGCACCCTCGCCCGCCTGCTGATGCTGCTCGTACTGCACCACCGGGTCAAGCGGGACGTCGCGCGGCTCGCTGACGGGCTGATCGGCAGCCGGGTGGTGGTCGACTGGCGGCGGCGGGTCGTACTCAGCATCTCGCTCTGGCCCGACATCGCCAGCGTGTACTCGATGGGCAGCGTGCCACGGCACGTGACGGCGTCCCGGTTGCCCGGCCGGTTGGGCATCCGTACGACGTGCGGGGTGTTCTGCTTTGCCGGCGACTGGCGCCGGGTGATGTTCCACAGTCCGGTACCGGCCCGGAGCCCGTTCGAGCCGGTCGTGCCCTGAAAACGTCCAGAATCCCTTCCGCAGGCGGGACCTTCGGAACGTCCTGCGGTACGAGCAGAGAGGAACCGCTCATGCCTCCGACGGATCGTGGCATCGCCGCCGTTTCGCGCAACGCCGACGGCACCACCACCATCGACGTCTGTGCCGAGGTACGCAAGGGCGTACCGGTCGGCACGTTCGCCCGGCACGTACGCATACCCACCAAGCTGGTGCGGATCGAGGTGGCGATGCGGCAGGCGGGCGAACTTCAATTCACCGACGGAGTGGTCGAGGTCGTGCCCGACGGCAGCGGCAGCGTGTACATCCGGGCCCTGTCCGGCGGTGACACGCTGTCCTGACGCCCTACCCGGCGCCGGTCACCGGCCGGAACCCGCCGATGACGGCGCCTCCGGGGCGGCACGGAACACAATGGTCAAACTGAACGTGGTCCCGTCGACCTGGTAGGCGTAGCAGCCCGGACCGTCGACCGTCGTCGTACCCGGCAGGTCGCTGTCCGGATTGGTCAGCACGGCGTAGTGCCCGCCGTCGCGGGGCCCGCCGGTGTACGAGAACGCGACGGTGGCGCTGCCCGGCGCGTCGATCCGGGCTGCCCGTACCAGCACCGGACCGGTGTAGCCGGTGGCTATCCACCGGACCTTCTTCCGGTACGTGCCGTCCGGCTGCCGGTCGTCCTCGCGCAGCCGCAGCACCGCGCCGTCCCGGAAGTAGTCCGCGACCGGGTAGACCGGACCGGGGCCGAGCACCTGGGTCGCCTCGCCCGGCCCGGACCAGGGCTTCGGTGCGGTGGTCGGACACCGGTCGCCGGGCGCCCTGCTGGGCAGCCGGAGCGGGCCGGGGGACAACTCGGCCGGCGACGTCGGGGCGGTGGTCGGCGGGCCGGCGTCAGGTGCCGGGCCGTCGCAGCCCACCGATGCCGTCGTCGCCGTCAGGAGTGCGACGGTGGCCGCCGCCCGGACTGTTCTCCGCACCCCTGAAGTATCGACCATCGCCGAAGCCGCTGCGACCCGCGTCCTCGCGCCGCATCGGGTCAGGCGTCGGCGGGGCCCGGAGCGGCGGGTTCGGCGGTGGTGCCAGCCACGCCGCCCCAGCGGTCGCGGCAGGTGTAGGAAAGGCTGGCGTGGATCCAGTTGCCGTCGTTGTCGTGCAGCACGACGAGGCCGCAGTGCCGGCAGGGACAAACTCGGGGGTACGGCGGGAGCCGGCCGCCCCGGGTACCCCGGATCACCGGTCCTCCGTCCGGTCGCAGTAGCTGGCCGGACCGGTCGGCTCTTCGGCGCTCCAGCACGAGCCGCCGAGGACGCTGTCCCAGTGGCAGCCGGGATGGTCGGCGGCCCGGACGCACACCTCACCGTCGGGTCCGGCCCGGCCGCAGGTGACCGGCTCGTTGTGGTTCCACTGGTCGGCCCGGTCGAGCGCGGCGAAGAGATCGGCGTACGGCTCAGGCTGTGCACTGTGGGCGGCCGGTACGGGCGGGAGTGGCTCGGGTGGCGTCCACTCGCGACGCAGCCGGTCCCAGTCCGGCGAGTTGTTCTGTGTCACGCGAGCCTCCAGGCGTTGATCGTCATGAGTGAGTGGGTCGCTACAGAGAGCATGGCCGATCTGGAGGTGAGTTTGCAACGTCGTAAGTGGAGAAATGTTGTTGGTGATCAGGAAGCAGTGTTGACATCGGCGGTGTTCAGCGACGACGATCGTTCTGGCTTCAGGGAGGTGAGGTAGTGGCTTCGATTCCGAGTCCGACGATCCGAGCGCGACGGCTGCGCCGAGAGTTGCGCCGGCTGCGGGAGGCGGCCGGGCTGACCGCCGAGAGCGTTGCGACCGAACTCGGTTGGCACCGGTCCAAGATGATCCGTGTCGAGCTCGGGCACTCGCGGGTCACCCAACAGAACGTGCAAGACCTGCTGAGGATCTACCAGCCGTCCGCCGAGGACCGGGAGACGCTGAGCACCCTCGCCCGCCAGGCTCGTCTGAAGGGCTGGTGGAACGCGTACGGCGACGTCCTGCCCGACGACTACATCGGGTTCGAGGCGGAGGCCGCCGCGATCAGCACCTTCCAGAGCCTCTACGTGCCTGGGTTGTTGCAGACCGAGGAGTACGCCCGCGCGATCATCCTGGCCGGCCGGACCACTGCCGATCCGGACGAGGTTGACCGCCGCGTAGCGGCCCGAACCGCACGAAAAGCGCTGCTCTCCAGGGACGTGCCACCGAAGCTCTGGATCATCTTGGACGAGGCGGCAGTCCGGCGGGTTGTCGGAGGCCACAGAGTGATGCGAGCCCAGAACGCTCGGCTGATCGAGGCGTGCGGCAATCCAAGGATCGAGATCCAGATCCTGCCGTTTGTCGCCGGAGCGCATGCCGCCATGGGCGGTCCGTTCACCATCCTCGACTACGACGACCCGGTGCTCGACCCGACAATCGTCTACGTCGACAACGACGCGACGACCGCCCTGCTCGAAGAGGAGGAGCAGGTGGCGCGACATAGACTCGTGTTCGACCACCTGCGCGCGAAGGCACTCGACCCGGATGAGTCCGCCGAGTTCCTCAAACGGGTGGCGGACGAGTACCCGAGTCAGTAGCCGAAGGAGTCAGATGACCACCGCCGACCTGGACCGCGCTGTTTGGCGGAAGAGTAGCCGTAGTAGTGCCAGTGGCTCTGACTGTGTCGAGGTCGCTGAGCTTGCCGGGGCGATCGGGGTACGGGACTCGAAGAACCCGACAGGGCCGGTGCTGCGGTTCACCCCGTATGCCTGGGCCAGCTTCACCAGCGGTCTACCCCGCGCCAGCGGGTTCACAACGCGCTGAACGACAGGGCCGAACGATGCCGGCGGCATCCCTACCTCCGAGTTGATCGCTCCGAGGCTGCCGTCGAGGCGCCTTGGCCGCGTCGTGGCTGATCGGGATCCGGTACGCCGGGTTGTGCTCGGGGTCGAACAGTAGCGCCCGGCCTGCGTCCCGCCGATGTGCTCGAACGACGCCAGCAGCCAGTCCCGGTCGGTCTTCTCCCGATGCTGGCGGAAGTAGTCGTCCTGCAATTCCTCGGCCAGTACCGCCCGGTCCTTCTCCGGCCCGGCCAGATAACAGGCGTCGCCGAACAGCCCGTTGTCCTCGCCGAACCGACGAAGACCGAGCCCAGCACCCAGGCCACCGCTGTCTGGGTCACCCGCTCGTCCCGCCACGCCGGCCAGGTCGCCGCCGTACGCTTCTAACCCGAACGCCCGGTCGTACTCGGGTCGGAGCTTTCGTAGTGCTCGCCGGAGCTGCCGATCTACTCGACCAGGTCCTTCTCCAACGCCCTGACCTGGCCCTGTAGGTCCTTCAGCAACGCCCGACGATCGATCTCAGTCCGCCCACCCTCATGCTCCGCCGCATCGAACCGCCCCACCGTACCGGGCTGGCATCACTGCGTTACGCAACCTTCCGGCCCCAACCGCCGCACCACCTGTCCAAGGGCCGTCGCCGGATCACAGCTTGGTGGGCGGCGAACAGAAGAGATGCTGTGGCCCGTTCAGCGGATACTTCCCGCGGCCATTCTCGGCGCGCTTCGGCGTAGCGGCTTCGCGCTGGCGCACGGCGCCGAGACAGAAAACCACCTCGCGCACCGGCTCTGGGAGCTTGACCCTGCCGACGTAGGGGCGGTTACCTTCCAGCGGCAAGTCAATCGAGAATTTTTCGGTGACCTCCTCGCCAGGTGGAATGACCATGCCTTCGATGGTGCCGATCGCGTCGGCGTCCACCCCCGGCGGGATGACGAAGGTGCGTTTCGCCACTTCCACCGTGTCATCCTTCCGAGCGGACACGTAGACATCCCAGGCATGCGAGGCGGCACCTCCCTCCACCCCGACATAAGCGACGATCGACTCCGTGCCCTGATTGCGGAATGTATATCGGATGTCCAGGTCTTCCGCCCGACGGGCCACCTTGGCGTCGAAGCTCGCCATCGGCCTGGCGCCGGTCGGGGTCCACTCCGGCTCGAAATCCTCGTACGCATCCGCGCAGCCAACCAGCGTCACGAGGGTAAGCGCCGCGCCGCAGACAACGAGCAACCTCTTGATCATCTGTGCGACGTCCTCTTGGGCCAGCCCAGCTCGTCACGGAAAGCGTTTTCGGTGTAGCTGTAGGGGTGGTCGGGGTCGATCTGGCCGGGCGTGTTCGGGTCATCGTCTTCGTCGACTGGAAGGCCGACGGCCTCTCGTTCCCTGTTGTTGACCCCGACATCGTCGGGCCCCTCATGAGTACCGGGAGCGAGAGTGTCGTTTCCGTAATCGTAGACCTGAGCGAATTCGTGGAAGAGGCCCCGATCGGCGGCCGTTCGTCCGACGACGATAGCCGGCTCGGGTTGTAGTTGACCTGGTAGTCCTCGCCCAGAACCCACCACGTGGATTTGGCCTGGTCGACCTGTTGGCCCGATCCGGCTCCGCCGCCTACCGACGCGTTGTCACCGGTGTGCGTGCGGCGTCGAGCATCGCCAACCGGATCGTCCTGCCCACCCCGCCCGGCGTCTCGGTCCGTGACGCTCTGCTCGACCTGCCGCTGAGGCGGTCGCGGTCGGCCACGCCATCCCGCCGGCCGCGCTGGCCCGGCTACTGGCCGACGACCGCGAGGGCTTCATCCGGGAACGCACCGCCACCCTTGCCGGGTTGGAAGAAGTTCATCCAGGAGACCGACGGCGAGGAACTCACCTGGGATATCGCCGAGGAACACGGATCGTGATCGGGGGTCGGGGGTGGCACGAGCATTGAAGTTATCCACAGGTTCCTGACTGTGGGGTGATGAGGCGGTCGCGCTTCGTGCTATAACCTCCGAGGTAATTTCACCGGGAATCGGGGGTAACGGGATCATGGTGACAACCGAGCCGGGATGGCGGCCGGAGTATCGCGGTCCTGACGGCAGCGTCGGCGATGTCGGCTCGGGCAGAGAACTCGGCGCGCACCTCTACTACCTCTACCGGGCCGGTCGTAACGAGCTGCCCCGGATCGCCAGGACCTACGCCGATGTGACCGTGTTGGTACACCAGACAACCGGGGCGATGGAAGGGCAGTTCGACCTGCCCGGGCGGGGGATCGGCCCGGCCCAGCAGCGTCTGCTGGAGTTGCGTGCAGAGGTGCAGGACGTGTTGCGGCTGACCTCGCTGCGGATGTCGGAGGTCGGCGCCGCGCTGGTCACCATCGCCGACCGGTACGCGGCCACGGACGAGGCAGCGGCCAGTGAGTTCACTCGGCTCCTCGGCAACAACGCGTCGGACTACCAGCGCCCCGCCCTCGCCCCGCCCGATCCTCCGGCCCCCGGGGACCCACCGCTGGCAGATCCCCGCATTCCCCGCAACATCGTTGACTGACCTGGCCAGACGGGAGACGCCATGGTCGACGCTTCGATCCCCTTCGACTACCGCCAGATGCACCACTCCCTCAACGAGATCGGCACCTACCTGGCCGAGTTGCACTACATCGACCAGGTGTTCGCGTACATGGGCGATATCGAGTCCAGTTCGTTTGAAGTACTCGCCGAGATCGCCGCTGCCGGGTTCGCTTCCGGATCCTGGTTCACCGTGGAGTTCACCGGGACGGTCTCGTTCAGCCGTACCTGGTGCGTGCCGCCGCCGTTTCCGCCACGCCTGATCTGGCAGGATTCGATAGAGGAAGAGATCCAGAAGCAGGTCGAGGAGTACAAGGCGAAGGCCGCAGGGTGGGCGTCGGACAATGTGGACTCGATCAAATCAATGGTCAAGCCACTGGCCCACCCCACCGGGTCCGTCTACTCCAACGACATCGTGCAACCGGTGCGAGATGCACTGACGCGGTTGGAAGACTTCGTGCCCCACGACTTCGGCAAGCTGCGGCACACCCTCGGCAACTGGTCCGGTGAGGCGGCCGAGGACTTCGCCACTAACTTCTACAACCCGTTCGAGCAGACCCTGGCGAGCCACCACCGGATGCTCGATGCGCTTGTCACCGGCCTAGAGGCCGCGCACACCACCGTCGACCTCACCCAGCAGAGCCTGATGAACGTGCTGCACGCCACCCGCGATGCGCTCCTGGAACAGTTGCACAAACGCCCCCAGCAGGCGGCGGCGGAGCAACGGGACCAGTCCACCAAGCACGCCATGATCATCGTTAGCGCGTTCGTACCCATGGCAAAGGGTCGGGACCTCTGGGCCAACAGCCTCGATATGGCCAGCGCCGCCACCTCCGCAGTGGCGAGCGGAGCAGCGTCAAATCCCATGGATCGACATGCCCTGACCGGAGGCACCGCCGAAGAGCTACTGCACGCTCTGACCGACGCCATCACACTCATCGATCGGAACTCGAACGAGCAGTATGAGGATCTTAATGAACTGGTGACGGGCGCCCTCTCTCGGATGGAGTCCATTCGGGACGCGCCGGATGAGGAGGACGGTCGGCTGGTACCTCGACAGCCCCGATTGCTCGACGGCACCAACAGCAGCGACTTCTATCTACCGCGGGCCCGATGAACGGAGTTGTCGGCATGCAGGTACACCGTCGAGACCGTTATCCGATCGTTCGACCCTGGACAGTTCTCGCCGCAGTTGCCGTGCTTGTCATCGGTGGATGCGACTCCAGCCCGGAGCCGACCGAGACCCCCGAGCCACGTGTGACGTACGGGCAGGCGACCCCGAACATGTGCGAACGCATGAAGATGGCGGAGGTCGCTACACGGTTCGGTCTCAAACTCAGATCCTCCTACGATCCGACGGTGCAGTTCGACACTCGGGGTAGCGACGTCTACCTGAGCTGCGCCATCAGGGCCTACGACGAGAGTAAACGCTTCCGTACCGAGTTCGGGGAGTTTGATCCGGCTGGCACTGTCAGGCTGCGGACGTACCCAAAACACGAGGATGCCGAGGACGCTCACAAGGCGGAGGTGACCTCGTTGCAGCGCCTCATGCAGGGGAAGCCGGAGATTTCGACACAGGCCGTCAGCGGCTGGTGGGACGAAGGGCACTATTTCCAGACGGTAGCTCCGCTCGACCCGAAGGATTACCGCTTCGAGAACCTCGACGCCGCCGGAGTGGAGGTTCTCTACGAACTTCGACACGGCAACCTGCGCGTCACCACGCGCATCGATACCGATGCGTCAACTCCGGAAATCGATCAGGTCCTCGCCTTCCTCCGTGATTTCGCGGAAGCTTTCACCAAAGAAGCGGTGTCCCACCTCTCCCGGACCGGCCCGGACTGAGCCGGCCACCCGAGGACGGTAGAGATGTTTGAAGTGACGCGGACCGGCGAGGATCCGGCGGATCGTCGTCGGTGGAGTCGACGGTTGTGGAAAACAAACACAAAATTTCGCAATCCCGCGCCGGAGCGGGTCCACTCGCCGATCACCGGTTTCCACCACCAGGCCGAGGTTGGCGAGGGGCGCTGGTTGGTGCTCTCTGGCCAGTTCGGCATCCGACCGGACGGACACGTGCCAGAGGACGCGATCGAACAACTGGTGCTCGCGCTCGAAAACGTCCGTCAGAACCTTCTCGCCGCCGACATGCGGGTCCACGACGTGACAAAATTGACCATCTACCTTGTCGGTGATGTCGACTTGGAGCGGCTGAGGGCTGAGCTTGCCCGCTGGCTCGACAACCATAAACCGACCGTGTCCATCCTGTTCGTCGCCGGGCTCGTCGGTCCCAGCTTCCGCGTACAGTTAGACGTCTTGGCCGCCGCTCCACATCGCTGAGTTGTTGGGCCACCGGTCACTGCGGTGGTCGGCCGTGCCGGTGCTCGTTGCCACCCAGGCGTCCGGCAGCAGCACCCACTCGTCCTGGGCCACCGGCACCACCGTGGCGTCGAGCCGGGGAAGCTGCCACGGGTCCTGCATCGGGCAGAGCAGCCACACCGCCCCGGGCCAGGTCCGCCAGATCCTCCAGCATTTCCATCGCGCCGTAGCGGGCGAGCGGCGCGGCGTCGAAGAGCAGCAGTGGCAACCGTCGGTCCGGCAGGGTCAACAGCTCCGGCCGGAGCTGCTGCCAGGTCCGGGCCGCGATCTCGGCGAGCTTCAACGCGTCCCGGGAGTTCGGGTCGGCCGCGTCGGCGGCGAGCACCATCTGCCAGGTCGGCTTCGGCCGGGCCTCGACCAGCGTACGCAGCTTCGCCAGGAACAAGCCCGCCACGTTGCACGGACGCGCGTTCAGCCGGTTGACCAGTTCCGCCTGTGCAGGCTCGTACGGCGGGCGACTCCACCGCGACGGCGCAGGTGTTCGACAGCAAACTGCCAAAGGCGGATCTGGCTCGTACCGAGCTCAGCATCTACTGTGATCTGACCCCGAGCAGCAATCTGCCAGCGGGTCGACCCAGCCCGTCAACTGACCTGACTGGCGGCGGTCACTCGGCCGCCCAAGGACGCTAGCCGACCCCGCTCAGGAACACCTGGGTACGGGAATCGTCCAGATTGGTCGGCAGCCAGTCCGTCACCGTGATCGACCCGTCGGCCGTACCCGCCGGAAAGTGCTGTCGGTGGCCTCCGCTGGGGTCGCTGCTGCCGATGATCCTCCCGGCGGAGTCCCGGTAGATCGCGTTGGCCACGGCGCTGCGCGGCTCGGAGTAGTCGCTCCGCGCCGTGAACGCCACGATCGTGGCCTTCGGCGAGCCACTGCGGATCGTCCTGACGTTCGTCGCGGTCACCGGCGACACCCAGCGGCGGGCGTCGGCCAGGGGCAGCCAGACGGCATCGACCGCGCGGACCGTCATCGTCCGCACCGTCGTGTCGCTGTTGTTAAAGAAGGCGGCGATGCCGACGCGTGCACCGGGAAATATGGCGTCGGTGCTGAGGGTGTTCTCATCGCTCTTCGCCGCGTACTCGACGACGCCCTTTCCGGCCAGGTCGAGGTAGCGGGCGATGAAGTTCGGGGCGATGGCCACCTGGTCCCTGCTGGTGTTCTCGACGATGATCGCCGCCCGGACCGGCATGTACCGCTCCGGACGACCCGGTCCATGGCCAGGACTCAGGGTCTGCGTGACGGACTCGCGGAGCTGAGTGAAACCCTGTTCGACGATGCGCAGTTGCCCGCCGTCGGAGGCCTGGGCTTTACGGGCTGGCGGCGTGGCCGGCGGCACGATGACCGGGGTGGCCGACGCCGTGCCGGGATCGGGTGTCTCGTCGTCGCCGCCCCACCAGGTGGCGACGAGCACGACGAGGAGGAGCACCGCCAGCACCGGGACCAGCGCCATCCCGCCGATCGGGGCACCGGGGACGTGGTGCCGGGAGCCGACGCGCACCTTCGCCGGCTTGGCGCTCGGCGTACCGGGGCCGCTCTCCATCGTGGCCTTCCCCTCGTCGGACCCGACACATGGTACGGAAGCGGTCGGGTCCCCGGGGCCCCGCTGACGGGACATCGGACGGCGAGCGGGTGTCATAGCATCGCGACCGGTGTAGTCGGATGTCGATGGACTTCCGCAGGTGCCGATCGAGGACGGACCCATTGCAGCAGGACCCGGAATTTCCGGCGGCGGCCGAAGCCCGTACGCCAGGCGATCGCGTGAGGTGGCGGATTCCGATCCGGCGGAAGGTGGCCGGTCTCGTCGGCGCTGCCGTTCTCACGCTCGCGCTGGTAGTGGGTCTGCTGGTCTGGCTGCGGCCGGACGGTCCGGAGGACGTGGTGCGGGCCTACCTCGCCGCGATCCTGGACCGCGAGGTCGACGAGGCGCTGCGGATCGCCAAGGCCGAGCGACCGTCCGGCGAATCCGGGTCGCTCCTGACCGCCATGGCGATCAGCGACGGCTGGGCGATCGGCACGACGACGGCGCTCAACGTCTCCGACGACCGGGCCGAGGTGATGGTCAGCCTGAACGACACGGGTGACGGCCCGGCGGCCGACCCACCGGCCGACCTCGGCACCTTCCAACTCGAGAATTCCGACGACGGCTGGCGGATCACCAACCCGTTCCTCTCGGTCAGGTTTGGGCGCTCACCGCTGTGGTACGTGGAACTCGGCGGCCTCAGGCTGCCTCGGGAACAGCCGACGTCACCGAGTGACCCCGGCCCGACATACCTGGTGTTTCCCGGCATCTACCGCAGCTACGCCGCCCACTCCGACCTCGTGACAGTGACCCCGGAGCGAATGCGCGTACTGCCAGGATCCGACCGGCTCCAGAACAACCCCAAGGTGGTCGTGACGGAGCAGGGCAACGGCGCCTTCCAACAGGCGTCGGACGCCTTCCTGGACGAGTGCCTCGCTGCACAGGCCAAGCCGGACCAGAACTGTGTCCTCGACGTGGCGCGTGGCCGCTACGACACCCGGTACGGCTACGTCATGACCTCCGACGTCCGTACCAGTAGCTGGACGCTCGTCCGTCGCCCGGCGGTGAATCTTCCCGGCCCTCGGGCGTACTCGGCCGACGGTCTGATGGTCTTCGACGGTCAGGTCACGATTCCCGGTGAGCTGCGGCTGGCCGCGTCCGGTCTGACCCTGGACGGCGGACGGCGGGTCTCCTTCACGATGGCCTGCCTGGTGACGGATCAGTCGCTGGTCGCGGGGTTCAGGGCGGACGGCTCGATGTCCACCACCTGGCTGGCTGCGCCTGAACGGAAGACCGAGCCGTCCGTCGTGAAGCGGATCAGTCTCGACTGCTATTGAGCTCCGAGCACGGCGACGATGCCACCCCAGTGGCTCCGCTCAGGCGCCGGCTTCGGTCAGCCTGGCCAGGTGCTCGTCGGTGAGCGCGATGTCGAGCGCCGGCAGTGCCGCCGCGTACTGCTCGGGGGTGCGGGGGCCGAACAGCGTGACGAACTCCGGGTCGCGCTGGTGCAGCAGCCAGGCCAGCACGAGCTGGTTACCCGTCACCCCCAGTTCGGCGGCGATCTCGGCGACGGCGGCGAACCGGGCGTCGGCGTCCGGCCCCCGGTACGACGCCATCACGTGGTGGTCGCGCCGCTTCGCCAGGTCGTCGTAGCTGCCCTTCAGGATCGGCGAGTACGCGACCGGGGTCAGCTCGTCGTTCGCCCGCAGGTAGTCGAGCTGCTCGTCATCCACGATGGACAGGGTGTCCGCCCCGGGGCGGGGGCGCAGGTACGAGTGCTGCTGTTGCACGGCGACCGGCGCCGGCCAGCCGTACCGGTCGGCGAGCTGGCGGATCCGCTCCAGCCGCCAGGTCCGGACGTTCGACCAGCCGACGTACCGGGTCTTGCCGGCCGAGACCAGGCCGGCGAGCGCCTCCAGGGTCTCCTCCAGCGGGGTGTTCCGGTCGTCGACGTGCACGTAGTAGAGGTCGACGTGGTCGGTGCCGAGCCGGCGCAGGCTGTCGTCGAGGGCCCGGCGCAGGGTGTCGCCGCCGGCGCCCTCGTACTGCCGGCTGGCCGCCTGCGGGTCGTGCGGGTTGTTCCGGACCGCGTCCACGTCCCGGATCCAGGCGCTGCCCTTGGTGGCCAGGAAGACCTCGTCCCGCCGGCCGGTCCGGGCGAACCAGCGGCCGAGCAGGCTCTCGCTCTCCCCGCCCCGGAACGCCGGGTCGGGCCACCAGGCGTAGCAGTTCGCGGTGTCCAGGAACGTGCCGCCTCCGTCGAGGTAGCGGTCGAGGATCGCGTACGACGACTCGTCGTCGGCCAGTGTGCCCATCAACATGCAGCCGAGCGCGAACTGGCTGACCTGTTCGCCGGTTCGGCCGAGTGGGATCGTCTTCATCGGATTCCTCCCCCGTTGCCCATCCTGATCCGAAGCCACCAATGCTAGGCAGCCGGTACGGCTCATGGTCAACTGGATGGTCCGGCCCGGCCGATGGAACCGGGGTGGGCCGGGCGGCGCGATTCGTCGTACCCGGGGGCTAGCCTGCGGTAATGGGTCGCAGCCAGTCCGTGCCACGGGGTAATGATCCGCGCTTCGGCGCGGACGCCGACGATTCCGGCTGCCCGATCCTGCACGTCGACATGGACGCGTTCTTCGTCGCGGTCGAGGTGCGGCGCCGGCCCGAACTGCGCGGCCGGCCCGTCGTGGTCGGCGGGACCGGCCCGCGCGGCGTGGTCAGCTCCGCCAGCTACGAGGCTCGCAGGTACGGCGTACGTAGCGCCATGCCGGCGATGCGGGCCCGCGCGCTCTGCCCCTCGGCGGTCTTCCTGCCACCCGACTTCGCGCAGTACACGGCGGCATCCCGGGCGGTGATGGAGATCTTCCGGGACGTGACGCCGCTGGTCGAGCCGCTCTCCCTGGACGAGGCGTTCCTGCACGTCGGCGGTGCTCGCCGGCTGATCGGTCGGCCCGCCGAGATCGCCCGGCTGATCCGGGCCCGGGTTGCCGAGCAGGAGCGGATCACCTGTTCGGTCGGGGTGGCGTCGACCAAGTTCGTGGCCAAGCTCGGCTCGACCCGGGCCAAACCGGACGGGATGATCGTGGTCCCCGCCGACCAGGTGCTGGAATTCCTGCATCCGTTGCCGGTCGAGGCGCTGTGGGGGGTGGGGGAGCGGGCGGCGGAGAACCTGCGCCGGCTCGGCCTGACCACCGTCGCGGACATCGCCGAGGCGCCGATCGGGATGCTGCGGGGCAGTTTGGGCGATGCGGCAGCATCCCACCTGCACGAACTGTCCTGGGGACGGGACCCGCGAGGGGTGAGTCCGGAACAGGTGGAGAAGTCGATCGGGGCCGAGGTCACCTTCGACACCGACCTCGCCGATCCGGAGGCGCTCCGCCGGGCCCTGCTCGCGCTCGCCGAGAAGGTGGGCGTACGGCTGCGCCGGGCGGGGCAGGTGGGGCGGACGATCTCGATCAAGGTGCGGTTCGCCGACTTCCGTACCGTGAACCGCTCTCGCACCCTCGGCGGGCCGACCGACGTCGCCCGTGAGGTTTTTGACACAGCCTGGGCGCTGTTCGACGCGCTCGGACCGGGTGACCGGATCCGGCTCGTCGGTGTCCGGGTCGAGGGGCTCAGCGATGCCAGCCAGACGCCGCAGCAGCTCACCCTCGGCGCGCCGGAGCACGGCTGGCGGGACGCGGAGGCCGCGGCGGACGCCGCCGCTGCCCGATTCGGGCGTTCCATGGTGCGTCCAGCGAGCCTGTTGGGACGTGACAACCTACGGCGGACGGAAAATCCGGCGCGGCCATAGGTCGTCCCGCTTTCCGACCCGCGAGCCCCCTCGTAGACTGGCGGGTAAGCAGCCGGTCGGCTGCCACGGTCTGTCGGTCCGAGTGGATCGACTCAACGTGACCGGGGAGGAGTGCCGTGCCGCTCTCGGAGCACGAGCAGCGGCTGTTCGAGCAGATCGAGCAGTCGCTTGCCGAGGACCCTAAGTTCGCCTCGGCTGTGCGCGCCAGCGACCCGCGTTTCCACGCGCGGCGTCGCCTGCTCGTCGCGATCAGCGTGATCATCGCTGGCCTTGCATTGGTTGTCTACGGCACGGTGAGCAAAACTCCGCTACTCGGAGTAGCGGGCTTCGTGGTGATGCTCGGTGCGGCCGCGTTCGCGATGCTGTCGCAACGTCGGGCGCAGTCACCGGATCTGCACGTGGTCGGCGGCACCACCAGCCGTCGGGTCCGCGGGCGACGCCTGTCGTTTGTCGACCGACTTGAGGAGAGGTGGCGTCAGCGGCCGGAAGGCCACCGCTGACCGCGTCACCGTCAGCGGGCTGACCCCCGCCGACGGTTCTGGCCGGATCGTTCCCGGCGACCAGCGGCAATTCTCCATGCCCGCACTCCGCTCCAGCACCCGCGCGTCCGGTCGGCCTGAACTGAACCCCGTCGGGCTGAACCGACCCGGTCGGTGTGAACGGACCGGCGGGCCGTTTCGCATCCCCGGCACCCGAACGCCAGAGATCCCCGTACCGAGGTACGGGGATCTCTTCTCGTGCGGTGAGGACGTCGGCCCGGGCGGGGGCTGGCGCCTCAGCGGGACGGACGGCTGGCGAGTATCCGGCGCGGGCTCCACCGCAGCATGCGATCCCGCAGCCGGCCGGTCAGACCGACGAGACCGGCCGAGAGGTCCATCGCCGCCGACCGCCAACGGAACAGCACCGACGGCGGCAGGGTCGCCGCCAGGATCCGGGTACGTCGATCGGCACCGGCACTGAGCTCCCGCCGTACCGAGCGGAGGGCGTCGACCAGCGGACCGTGCCGCAGCGGCTCCCGGGCGTACCTCGCCCGCTCCTCGGCCCGGCCCAGCAGGCATACCGCCTCTGTGGCGGTTCCGTCGGACAGCTCCTCCCGCACCAGCCGGTCGGCCGTCGTCCGAGGAGTCTCCGCCGGATCCACCCGGATCCGGAAGTCGACCAGAGTGTCGACGAGTTCGTCCCAGGCGGCGTGCGCGTCGGCCCGAGCCCGAGCCAGCTCCGACTCGCTCAGCACCACCCGGGCCACGCCCGGCGTCGCATCGCCGCCCCCCGACACGGTGGCCAGGGTGCTGGCCGCCGCGGCCGCCCGAACCTGACGTCTCCGGCGGAGCAGGACCCGTCGGAGCGCGGGCACGGTGAGCAGCAGCGCCAGCAGCACCGCCACGCCGACCACGTACATCGGCCAACTCGGACCGTTGTCCTGGACCGCGCCGCCGCCGTCGGCGGACGCGCCGTCGAAGGCCTCCTCGGGTCTGCTGGACGCCTCCGGCCCGGCCGACGGGTCCGCCGCAGGACCGGCGCTGGTATCCGTCGTCGGGGTGGGCAGATCGGGCCGGTCCGGGTCCGGCGCGTAGTCCGAACGCAACGAGCCGGGGACGTTCGCCGCCGGCGTGGGGTCGAACGGGACCCAGCCGATGTCCGCGAAGTAGACCTCGGTCCAGGCGTGCAGGTTCAGGTTGGTCAGGGTGTACGTGTTCTCCCGCCGGTTGTTGCCGTTGGTGAACCCGAAGGCCACCCGGGCGGGAATCTTCGCCTGCCGGACCAGCCAGGTCATCGCGGCGGCGTACTGCTGGCAGAAGCCGGCCTTGTTGGTGAGGAAGTTGATGATGTCGTGCCCGCTGGTGCCGGCCTCGGTGCTGAGTTGGTAGGTGAAGCCGTTGTCCCGGGAGAAGTAGTCGTAGATCGCCCGGACCCGCTCGTAGTCGTTCCGCTTCCCCTTGGTGAGTCGGTCGACGAGTGCCTTGACGTCGGCCGACTCCTCGACCCTGGTGTAGAGGGTGCGCAGCGAGTGTCCCTCCTGAAGCGACTGGGCGGCGGCCAGCGCCTGCGGGCTGTACTCCGACCGTACGTAGTCGAAGGAGTACTTCCGGCCCTTCGACGACGCCCGGTTGGAGTAGACGACCTGCATCGTCGGGTCGTAGCGCCAGTTCCCGTCCACGCCCCGGGTGGCCACCGGCTCGGCGTAGACCGGCAGGAACGGCATGACGAAGTCGAGGACCTCGACGCTGGCCTGGTGCGCCGTGCGGCTGATGCCCTGGCTCGCCGGGCCGTCGCGGGGATCGGGCAGCCGAGCCGTCACCTGCTCGCCGTTGGGGGTACGCGGAACGAAGCCCTGGCGCCGGAATTCGTCGGCGACCGCGAACCGTAGATAGAACGGCTCCGGATCGTCCGTCGTCACCCGGACCATGTCGCGGACCTCGGAGCGGTTGAGTTCCCCGCTGAGCTGGGCGAAGAGGTTGATCCGCCCCGGCGAGCCGCCCAGCCCGGCCGGTCCGTTGCCGTCGCCGCTGCCGCCCGCGTTCAGTTGGCTGAGCAGCCCCGAGGTCATCCCCGGCACGGCCAGCGGCAGCAGCACCGCGACGGCGACACCGATGACCGCCAGGCGACGGCCGGCGGCGGCCAACGGGGACGGCTCCCAGACGTCGACGTCCCGCCCGTCACCGGTGAACCGGCGACCGAAGTGGCGGACCCGGTCGACGTTGTCCGCGGCCAGCAGCCACAGGAAGCCGACCGCCCCGATGACGAAGGGCACCGCCGAGACGCTGTTGACGTGCACCGCCACCGGAACCGAGTAGATCGCCAGCATCGGCAGCCCGGCCAGCGCCGGGCGGCGCAACCCGACGGTGAGCAGGTCCACCACGATCGCCACCGCACCGACCCCGAACACGGTCAGGAAGAGCAGCGAGTCGATGTCCTGTACCGGCACCCCGTACGACCGCATGTCCTCGCCGGAGGCGGCGACCATCGAGCCGAAGTGGGCGAGCGTGCCCGGGGTGGGCAGCAGGGCCAGCAGCTCCTCGCCGCTCGGGAAGATCCAGGTCAGTCCGAACAGCAGCGCGGCGAGCATGCCGAGCGCCTGCGCCCAGACCGGCCCCCGCCACCATCGGACCAGCGTCGCGGCGCCGGCGACCATACCGACCACGACGGCGCACTGCACCAGCCAGGTCCACCGGTCGTAGATCGTGGACAGCGGGGCCGCGGCGAGCAGGGTGGCCGCGGCGGCCACGAACCCCAGATGACGGCGTCCCCTCATGCCTTCTCCCCGTCCCGACCAGAGGCCCGCGGCGGGCCGATTCGTTCGGTCATGTCCTCACCTCGTCGCATCCGCCCCCGGTCACCGCACCCCGCCGGCCACCGTCTCGGCCAGCACGGCCCGCCAGGCGAAACCCTGCGAGCCGCGAGCCGCCTGCGGCCAGAGCGCCGGCAGCTTGCTGCCGTGTTCGACGCCCACCACCCGCCAGCCGCTCTGCATCAGCCTGAGGGCGGCCGCGCCGTGCGCGTGGTTCGCCTCCGCCCGGGCCGGCGGCGCCAGGTTGAGCCAGGTCGAGCTGTCCACCAGGAACGCGACGCAGGTGGTGCCGTTGCTGCGCAGCCCGGTCAGCAACTCCGCCTCGGCGATGGTCAGCGTGCCGAGCAGGGCGATGACGAGTCCACCGTCGGACCGCTGCCGGACCCGTTCGACGAGCGTCGCCACGTCGCCCCGCTGGTTCAGCCGGACGTCGGCGAGGTGATCCAGCAGCAGACCCTCACCACCGGCGTCGTTCGCGTGCGCGTCGATACCCGAGTCGCTGACCAGCCGGAGCTTGTAGCCGGCCTGCCGCAGATGTACGGCGATACTCGCCGCCGCCGAGACCGCCCATTCGAAGCTCGCGGTCGGGCCCTCGCCCCGGTGCGCGAACGCCCGGGTGTCCAGCACCACCGTCGCCCGGCTCTCCCAGGGCTGCTCCTCCCGGCGCACCATGAGTTCACCCGTACGCGCGGTGGACTTCCAGTGCACCCGGCGCAGGTCGTCCCCGCGCCGGTACTCCCGGGTGGCGGCGTCGTCCTCGCCGTGCACCGCCACCGAGCGGGCCCGGCTCTCCCCGGTGCCCGCGTACTCGCCGGCGAGCCGGACCGAGGGTAGCGCGGTGACCTGCGGGATGACGGTGAGCGGGTCGACGCTGGGAAAGGCGCGGGTCAGCTCGCAGAGCCCGAACGGGTCGGTCAGCCGGATGACCAGCGGCCCGACCTCGTACCGGCCCCGCACGTCGGCCCGTACGGTGTACGCCACCGAACTGGCCTGGTGCGCCCCCAGGCGTTCGAGGACCACCCGGGGACGACTGCCGAGGGCGTACGGCAGCCGGTCCTCCAGCAGCAGTGTCCCGGTCGGCAGCCGGGACATGTTCTGCAGGCGCAGCACCACCCGGGAACTGGCGCCCACCGGCACCCGGTGCGGTTCCAGCGAGCGGCTGCAGGCGAGCTTGTAGCGGCTGCGCCCGACGTACAGGGCGGCCAGCAGCGGAAGCACTCCGAGCAGGACCGCCACCCGGAGCAGATCCTTCTCGCCGAGGATCAGCGCGGAGATCGCCGCCGCCACGGCGGCGGCGAGGAAGGACCGCCCCCGGGTGGTGAGTCCGCGCATCGCCTCGCGCACGGTCATCGCCTCCGAGGCTCGTACTGCGATCGCCCGGTGCCGTCCCCGGAACCCGGCGGCCGGGTGTCGTATGGAGAACGCTGCCGCTCGTGCGGCAACGCCAGCCGGTGCACCAGGTCCGACACGATCGCGTCGGTGGTCCGGCGGGCGAGCTGGGCGTCGGCGGTCGAGATGACCCGGTGGGCGAGCACCGGCACGGCGAGCGCCTGCAGGTCGTCGGGCAGCACGTAGTCGCGACCCTCCAGCGCGGCGACCGCCCGGGCGGTGCGCAGCAACTGCAGGGTGGCCCGGGGCGAGGCGCCGAGCCGCAGGTCGGGTGCCTCCCGGGTCGCGGTGACGAGGTCGACGGCGTACTGCTTGACCGCGTCGGCGACGTGCACGTCGCGAACCGTCGCGATCAGTCTCCGTACGGTGACGGCGTCGGAGACCGGACGCAGCTCGTGGATCGGGTCCCGGCCGCCGTGCGCGTCGAGCATCGCCAGCTCGGCGCCGGAGTCCGGATAGCCCATCGCGATCCGGGCGGTGAACCGGTCGCGCTGGGCCTCGGGCAGCGGGTAGGTGCCCTCCATCTCGATCGGGTTCTGGGTGGCGATGACCATGAACGGCGTCTGTAGTTCGTAGGTGACGCCGTCGACGGTGACCTGCCGCTCCTCCATGCACTCCAGCAGCGCCGACTGGGTCTTCGGCGAGGCCCGGTTGATCTCGTCGCCGACGACCAGGTTGGCGAAGACCGCGCCCGGTTTGAACTCGAAGTCGTGGTTCTCCTGGTTGTAGACGCTGACCCCGGTGACGTCGCTGGGCAGCAGGTCGGGGGTGAACTGGATGCGCCGGACCGAGCAGTCGATCGACCGGGCGAGTGCCTTGGCGAGTTTGGTCTTGCCGACTCCGGGAACGTCTTCGATCAGGAGGTGGCCCTCGGCGAGCAGGACGGCGAGTGCGAGTCGGACCGTGGCGGTCTTGCCCTCGATGACCTCTTCGATGTTGGCCACGATGGCGTCGCTGGCGGAACGGAACTGTTCATTCGGCAGTGCGCCGCCCAGTTCGTCCCAGGTTTGTTGAGTCACGGGCCTCCTCCTCGTCGTTCACGGCCGCCTGCCTAGTTAAGAGTCGCTGGGGTGGCCGTATGGTTCGCGGGAGAATACGTCCGTCCGGGACACCCGGATCACCCGCAGGCTTCAGGCTAGCCGTATTCGGCTGTGGAGCCGAGCACACCCGGTAGGAGGCCCGGCCGGATCGCGGGTCGGTATCGGATGCGACAGGTCGGACGGCGAAGCGGTAGAGTGATCCCGTGCCCAGGGTCCACCTGCTCCTTCGCGAGCCGTGCTGACGCGATAGACAGCGACAGCGCGGCCACCCCTCCTGCGTGAGGGGCTTTTTTGTGCCCGGAGAAAGTCACCCGGCCCCACGGACGCAAGAGTCCGGCCCACGGACGCAAGAGTGCAGCGAGGAGATGCCATGACCGAGGCAACCGAACCGGCGGTGGACATCCCGCCGTTCCGGTACACCGCCGAGCTGGCCGGGAAGATCGAGATCCGCTGGCAGGACCGGTGGGCCGAGCGTGGCACCTTCCGGGCACCCAACCCGGTCGGCCCGCTGGCCGATCCCGATCATCCCCGGGCGAGCGCCGAGAAGCTGTACGTGCTGGACATGTTCCCGTACCCGTCGGGGGCGGGGCTGCACGTCGGGCACCCACTGGGCTACATCGGCACCGACTGCTTCGCCCGTTACCAGCGGATGGCCGGGCGCAACGTGCTGCACACGATGGGCTTCGACGCGTTCGGGCTGCCCGCCGAGCAGTACGCCGTGCAGACCGGGACGCACCCCCGGACCACCACCGAGACGAACATCGCGTACTTCCGCTCCCAACTGCGCCGGCTGGGGATGGGCCACGACGACCGGCGCTCGGTGGCGACCATCGACACCGGGTACTACCGCTGGACGCAGTGGATCTTCCTGCAGGTCTACAACTCCTGGTACGACTCCGCCGCCGCCAAGGCCCGGCCGATCGCCGACCTGATCGCCGAGTTCTCCGCCGGAACCCGGAGCACCCCGGACGGCCGCGGCTGGGCGGAGCTGTCCGACGCCGAACGCCGACGGATCGTCGACGACCACCGGCTGGCGTACGTCTCCGAGGCGCCGGTCAACTGGTGCCCCGGGCTGGGCACGGTGCTGGCCAACGAGGAGGTCACCCCGGACGGCCGGTCGGACCGGGGCAACTTCCCGGTCTTCAAGCGCAACCTGAAGCAGTGGATGTTGCGGATCACCGCGTACGGCGACCGGTTGACCTCGGACCTGGACGTGCTGGACTGGCCCGAGCCGATCAAGCTGCAACAGCGGAACTGGATCGGCCGGTCGACCGGCGCGCACGTCGACTTCCCGACCACCGCCGAGCCGATCCGGGTCTTCACCACCCGGCCGGACACCATCTTCGGGGCCACCTACATGGTGCTGGCGCCGGAGCATCCGCTGGTCGACAAGCTGGCCACCGACTCGTGGCCGGCCGGGACCAGGCAGGCGTGGACCGGTGGGCAGGCAGCACCGCGCGCCGCCGTGGACGCCTACCGGAAGGCGGCCGGCACCAAGACCGACATCGAGCGGCAGGCGGAGAACCGGGAGAAGACGGGCGTCTTCATCGGGGCGTACGCCACCAATCCGGTCACCGGGACGCAGATCCCGATCTTCATCGCCGACTACGTACTGGCCGGCTACGGCACCGGCGCGATCATGGCGGTGCCCGGACAGGACGACCGGGACTGGGAGTTCGCCGAGGTCTTCGACCTGCCCATCGTGCGTACCGTCCAGCCGCCGGAGAACTTCGACGGCAAGGCGTACACCGGGGACGGGCCGGCGATCAACAGCGCGGCGCCGGACGGCCCGGACCTGAACGGCCTGTGGATCGCCGACGCCAAGGCGCGGATCATCGAGTGGCTGGAGGCGAACGGGCACGGCTCCGGCGCCGTCACCTACCGGTTGCGGGACTGGCTGTTCAGCCGGCAGCGCTACTGGGGCGAGCCGTTCCCGATCGTCTACGACTCCGACGGCAACCCGATCGCGCTGCCCGAGTCGATGCTGCCGGTCGAACTGCCCGAGGTGGACGACTTCGCGCCGCGCACCTTCGACCCGGAGGACGCCGACTCGAACCCGGAGACCCCGCTGTCCCGGCGCGCGGACTGGGTCGAGGTCGAACTGGACCTGGGTGACGGGCCGAAGCGGTACACCCGGGAAACCAACGTGATGCCGCAGTGGGCCGGCTCCTGCTGGTACGAGCTGCGCTACCTGGACCCGGCCAACTCCGACCGGCTCGTCGACCCGGAGAACGAGCGGTACTGGATGGGTCCGCGGTCGCCCGGCGATCCCGGTGGCACCGACCTGTACGTCGGCGGCCAGGAGCACGCCGTACTGCACCTGCTGTACGCCCGGTTCTGGCACAAGGTGCTGTACGACCTGGGCCACGTCTCGTCCTTCGAGCCGTACCGCCGGCTGTACAACCAGGGCATGATCCAGGCGTACGCCTTCAAGGACGCCCGGGGCAGCTGGGTCGAGGCGGCCGAGGTGACGGAGCGGGACGGCCGCTACTTCTTCGGCACCGAGCCGGTCGAGCGGGTCTACGGCAAGATGGGCAAGTCACTGCGGAACGTGGTGACCCCGGACGAGATGTGTGCCGAGTACGGCGCCGACACGTTCCGGGTCTACGAGATGTCGATGGGCCCGCTGGACGTCTCCCGGCCCTGGGAGACCCGGGCGGTGGTGGGGGCGTACCGGTTCCTGCAACGGGTCTGGCGGACGATCGTCGACGAGCGGACCGGCGAACTGCGGGTGACGGACGCCCCGGCCGACGAGCAGATCCGGCGGCTGCTGCACCGGACCATCGACGGCGTCCGGGGCGACCTCGACGGCATCCGGATGAACACCGCGATCGCCAAACTGATCGAGCTGACCAACGGGCTGACCCGGCTGGACGCCACCCCCCGGGAGGTGGCCGAGCCGCTGCTGCTGATGCTGTCGCCGTTCGCCCCGCACATCGCCGAGGAGCTGTGGCAGCGGCTGGGGCATGCCGAGTCGCTGGCGTACGAGCCGTTCCCGGTGGCCGACCCGGCGATGCTGGTCGCCGCGACGGTGGCGTACCCGGTGCAGGTCAACGGCAAGGTCCGGGGCCGGATCGAGGTACCGGCGGACGCGGCGGAGTCCGACGTCCGGCAGGCCGCGCTGGCGGCGGTCGCCGACCAGTTGGGCGGCAGGGAGCCCCGCAAGGTGATCGTGGTGCCGGGCCGGATGGTCAGCGTCGTCGCCTGACCGCGCCCAGGCGTTAGGTGTTAGGAAGGGGCCCTTCTACAACGGAATGCGATAAGAAGGGGCCCTTCCTTACACCTCAGAGGAGGTGTTCGAGGGTGATGGGTAGCTCGCGGATCCGGCGGCCGGTGGCGTGGTGCACGGCGTTGGCGATCGCGGCCGAGGTGCCGACGATGCCGATCTCGCCGACTCCCTTGACCCCGAGCGGGTTGACCACGGAATCCGGCACCTCGATCGTCTCGATGGTGACGTCGGGGGCGTCGGCGTTGACCGGGACGAGGTAGTCGGCGAGGTTCTCGTTGGCGTACCGGCCGGTGTGCGGGTCCATCCGGGTCGCCTCCAGCAGCGCCTGACCCAGCCCCCACAGCATCCCGCCCATCAGTTGGCTGTGCGCGGTCTTGCGGTTGAGCACCCGGCCCGGCGCGAAGACACCGACCAGCCGGCGTACCCGGATCCGGCCCAGGTCGGCGTCGACGGCGACCTCGGCGAACTGTGCCCCGAAGGTGTGCATGGCGTGGTCGCTGCCCATCGGCAGGACCGGCATCCAGGTGCCGAGTGCCTCGACGTCCGGCATGTGGTTGCGGTCGAGCAACTCGTGGTAGGTCTCGCCGACCTCGGGGGAGTCCCGCCGACACATCCGGCCGTCCCGGACCACGACGGTGTCCGGGTCGGCACCGTGCAGCGGCGAGCCCTGGTCGGCCACCGCGTGCCGGATCAGCTGGTCGCGGAGCTGGACACAGGCCAGGTGTACGGCGGAACTGGTCGCCCCGGAGCCGGCCGAACCGACCGCCGCGGCGATGTTCGGCAGGTCGGTGGTGCCGCCGACGAACCGTACCCGGTGGACGGGCAGGCCGAGGCCGTCCGCGGCGACCTGGGTCATCGCGGTCAGTGCTCCGGTGCCGAACTCGGAGATGCCGGCCTCGACGACCGCGCTGCCGTCGCCGTACATCCGGGCCCGGGCCCGTTGCGGGCTGATCGGCGCGGCGACCGGGTACGCCGCCGTGGCCATTCCGGTGCCGATCAGCCACTGCCCGTCGCGCCGCGTGCCGGGCTCCGGATCGCGGTCGGACCAGCCGAAGAGTTCGGCACCCCGCTGGTAACACTCCTTCAGTCCCTTGCTGGACCACGGCTTGCCGGTGTCGGGGTCGTTGTCGGCGTGGTTGCGTAGCCGCAGTTCGAGCGGGTCGATCCCGGTGAGGTACGCCAGTTCGTCCATCGCGGACTCCAGGGCGAACATCCCGGTCGCCTCGCCCGGCCCCCGGGTGAAGGTCGGGGTGATGATGTTGCCCCGGACCAGCCGGTAGCCGCCGGCGTAGGTCGGGCTGGCATACGCGATCGCGGCCGACTCCAGGGAGGTCTCGGCCCAGTCGTCGAAGTGCGAGGTCAGCGAGATCTTGTCGTGGGTGAGGGCGGTCAGCCGCCCGTCCCGGCCGGCACCGATCCGGATCCGCTGCTCCTGTTCCTCCCGGTGTCCGCAGGAGTGGAACATCTGGTCGCGGCTCAGCGCGAGCCGGACCGGTCTGCCGATCCGCCGGGCGGCGAGCGCGGCCAGCGTGACGTGCGGCCAGATCAGCGCCTTGGCGCCGAAGCTGCCGCCGACGTAGTGGCTGACCACCCGGACGTTGATCGGCGGCAGGCCGAGCAGTTCGGCGACGCTGAGCTGGGTCGCGGTCGGCCCCTGGGTCGAGTCGTAGACGGTGAGCCGATCGTTGTCGTCCCAGGCCGCCGTGGTCGTCGACGGCTCCAGCGGGTTCTGGTGGTTGACCGCGAACCGGTACGTCAGGTCGAGGTTCAGCTCTGCGTCCCGCAGTGCCGCCTCGGGGTCGCCCCGGGTCGGGTTCCGGCCGGGAACCAGCCCACCGAAGATCTTCTCCGGCTCGTACGCCCGGTCGCGGCCGGCGTCCAGCAGCGTCACCGACGGCGTCTCGGCGTAGGTGACCTGGACCAGGGTGGCCGCGTGCTCGGCGCGTTCCAGGGTGTCGGCGAGAACGATCGCGACCGGCTGGCCGGCGTAGTGCACCACGTCGTCCTGCATCGGGAAGAAGCTCTGCCCGTGCGCGGTCAGCCCGGCCAGGGACGGAAAGAGCTTCGGCGTCGCCGCGACCCGGTCCAGGTCCAGGTGGGTCAGTACGGCGAGCACCCCGTCCGCCACCATCGCCTCGCGGCAGTCGATCCCGATGATCCGACCGCTGGGTATCCGGGCACCGACCAGTACGGCGTGGCTGAGGTTCGGCAGGCTGATCTCGCCGGAGTAGCGGGCCGCCCCGGTCACCTTGGCCCGCCCGTCCACCCGGTCCAGGGCCGCGCCGATCGCCGGGCTCATGACCCGCTCCCGTCCGCTGGCCCGCTCCCGTCCGCTGGCCCGCTCCCGTCCTCGCTGAGCAGCCCTTCGGCCATGCCGTCGTGGAGCTGTGGATCGCCGGTGACCATCCGGAGGGCCCGGACGACGGTGCGCCGGGCCAGCTCGATCTTGAAGTCGTTCATGCCGTGTCCGATGGCGTCGGCGAGTTCCGCCTCGGCCGCCGAGGTGAAGGTCTCGGGGGTCGCGGGGGCGCCGGTCAGCACCGACTCGGCCCGCCGGGCCCGCCACGGCTTGGTCGCGATCCCGCCGAGGGCCAGCCGTACGTCGTCGATCGTCCCGTCGTGCAGCGAGATCGCGACCGCGGCCGAGGCGAGCGCGAACTCGTACGACTCCCGGTCCCGGACCTTCAGGTAGAGCGACGTACTCGCCATCGGGGTGGGTGGCACCTCGATCGCCACCACCAGTTCGCCGTGCGCGAGTGGGTGCTCCCGGTCGGGCCGGTCGCCGGGGACGAGGTAGAAGTCGTCGATGGCGATCTGGCGTTGGCCGCCCGGCCCCTGGGTCAGCACCACGGCGTCGAGCGCCATGAACGCGACTCCGACGTCGGAGGGATGGGTGGCGATGCAGTGCTCGCTGGTTCCGAGCACGGCGTGGCCGCGGTTGACGCCGTGCAGGGCGCTGCACCCGGTGCGGGGTTCGCGCTTGTTGCACGGCGCCACCACGTCCCGGAAGTAGCCGCAGCGGACCCGCTGCATCAGGTTGCCGCCGATCGACGCCATGTTGCGCAGTTGTGGGGACGCGCCGAGGAGCAGCGCCTGCGAGATCATCGGGAACCGGCGCCGGATCGGCAGGGCCTGGGCGACGTCGCTCATCCGGGCCAGCGCCCCGATCCGTACGCCGCCGCCGGGCAGTTCCTCGATCTGCCGCAGCGGCAGGTCGTTGATGTCGACGAGCCGGCGGGACCGGGAGACGTGGATGCGTTGCAGGTCGACCTCGGTGGTGCCGCCGGCCAGGAAGGCACTGCCGGGGTCGGCGGCGACCGTGCCGATCGCGGTCGCGACGTCCGCCACCCGCGAGTAGCTAACCGGCCGCATCGGGGTTCTCCGTCGCGGCGTCGTCGCGGACCTGCCGGATCGCGGCCCGGATGTTCGGGTACGCCGCGCACCGGCAGATGTTGCCGCTCATCCACTCCCGGATCTGCGCGTCGTCGGCGGCGTGTCCCTCGGCCAGGAACGCCACCGCCGACATGATCTGGCCGGGGGTGCAGTAGCCGCACTGGAAGGCGTCCTGGGTGACGAAGGCCTGCTGCATCGGATGCAGGTCGACTCCGTCGGAGAGCCCCTCGATCGTGGTGACCTCGCGGGTCTCGCAGGTGATCGCCAGGGTCAGGCAGGCGAGCACCCGGCGCTTGTCCACCCAGACCGTGCACGCGCCGCAGGCGCCCTGGTTGCAGCCCTTCTTGGCGCCGGTGAGGTCGAGCCGGTCGCGGAGGGCGTCCAGCAGGCTGACCCGGGGTTCGATCAGCATGTTCCGGACCGTGCCGTTGACGGAGAGCCGTACGACCACCGAGTTGGGGCCGCGTACGACGGCGGTGTCGGCGGTCTGCACCGCGCTCGCCGCTTCGACGTACGACTTCACCGGGCCACCTCGCTGACCTTCCGCCAGTGGACTGCCTGCTCCGCCGAGGCCGTCGGCCATCGGTGGGACCGCTCACCCCGGAGCGGGGGTTGCCGACCCCGGGGTGAGGACTGGCCATCCGCCCGGCGAAGCTGCCGCTGTCCGGGCGGTGGTAGTTCCCACCTTATCGCCCATTCGGTTCTTATCGGGCAAATACCCTAAAGTGGACTGCGTGTTGATTCCTCGGCCGGCAGGGTCCGCTCCGCCCGCCACCAGCGCGCCCCGAGGGCCAGGGCAGCGACCAGGCCCAACCCGGCCGGGGCCACGGCCAACCAGTTCACCTCGTCCGGAGAGACCACCGCCGCGCCCACGGCGGCGTACCCGAACGCGGACGGGGCGGAGGCGAGCATGCTGCCCAGCAGGAACGGCGCCAGCCGGGCTCCGGTGGTGCCGTAGCCGTAGCTGACCAGCCCGAAGCCGCCGATCGGGATCAGCCGCACGCTGATCACCCCGAGCACGCTCTGCCGGGTGAACCAGCGATCGAGGCGGGCCAGCCGGCCCCGGACGCGTTCCGCGACGAACTCCCGACCGAGCAGCCGGCCGACCGCGAAACCGGCGGCCGCGGCCAGCAACGCGGCGGCCAGCATGTAGCCGGCACCCAGCAGCGGCCCGAAGATCGCTCCCCAGACCACCGTCACGGCGGTCCGGGGCACCAGCGCCACCATCAGCAGCGCGCCGCCACCGATCGCGGCCACCGGAGCCAGCGCGCCGAGCCGGTCGGCCAGCCCGGGTAACCGCGCCACGTCGGGACGCGGCGCGAGTAACAGAGCCAGCCCGAACAGACCGAGCACCACCAGGAGTACGGCGAACCGCGCGACCGACCGCTGACGTAGCAGCCGCCGGACGCGCGCGATCACTGCCGGCTGGCGGTCAGCGCCGCGGTGCGTTCGGCCCGCAGCCGGTCCGACCAGGTCTCGTCCAGCGGTGGCAACTGGTGCGCCCCGGTGGCCCAGCGCAGCAGCAGATCGGCCAGCGCCGGGTTGCGGGCCAGGGCTGGCCCGTGCGAGTAGGTGCCGAGCAGCTTGCCGCGCCAGGCGCCCTCGGTGGCGCCGTCGTTGCCGATCCCGGTGCTCACCCGGGCCAGCGGCGACACCCCGGAGCCGAGATGGGTACGCCCGCCGTGGTTCTCGAACCCGCTCAGCGGCGGCAGCCCGAGCCGAGGGTCGATGGCACCGGCGAGCTCGCCGACGGCCCGGGACGGCCCCCGGTCGGAGTGCAGGTCGAGCAGGTCCAGCCCGGCGCACTTGGCACCCTTGGCGAAGAACGATCCACCGAGCAGCTGGTAGCCGGCACAGACCCCGAACACCACCGAGCCCTGCTGGGCCGCGCGGCGCAGGCCGCCGTCCGCGATCAGCCGTTGCGCGCCCAGGGCCTGCGGGCCGTCCTCGCCCCCGCCCAGCAGGTAGATGTCGGCCGAAACCGGCAACGGCTGGTCGGAGCGGACCTCGATGGTCTCCACCGGCATCCCGCGCAACTCCGCCCGGCGGGCCAGGATCAGCATGTTGCCCCGGTCGCCGTAGGTGGAGAGCAGGTCCGGATAGATCCAGACGATGCGCAGACTGCTCTCCCCGCCGGACGACGGGGGCATCGGGTAGCCGGCCTCAGTTGACACGGTCCAACTCCGCTCGGATGTCCTGGAACGCCGTGTAGTTGGCGATCACTTCAAGCCGGCCCGGCGGGACGTTCGCGACCGCGTCGGCGAAGGTCCGCACATGCTGGAACGGTACGCCGTTGACGTCGAGCCGCACCGCCAGGTCGTACGCCCGATCGCCGGTGATCAGCACCTGGCGACCCCGCAGCGGGGCGAAGTCGACGTCGAAGAGCCAGGAGGTGTCCAGCCCGTCGGGGTCCCGAGCGTTGATCGAGAGGAGTGTCGGCGCCATGTCGGCCATGTCGAAGGCCTCCAGCCAGCTCGCCGGGTTCTTCGCGAGCAGCAGCCGGACGGTGCGCCCGTCCCGGACCACCTGCGCGTAGCGCCCGGCCACCGAGGCGACGCCGCCGAGCCGGGACACCGCGTCGGTCGGGCGTACGCCGAACTCCGCCGCGACGGCCAGCGCGGTGGCCGCGTTGCCCAGGTTGACCCGGCCCGGCAGTTGCAGCACCACCTTGTGCCAGTCGCCGGCCGGGTCGACCACCCCGTCGTCCTCGACCACCCACTGCGGCTCCGGCCGGCGCAGCGGACAGCCTGTGCACCACCACTGGTCGGACATCCGCTCGATCGGGGAGCCGCACTCCGGGCACACCCACGAGTCGTCGTGCCAGCGCTGGCCCGCGCTGAACCAGGTCACCGCGGGAGGTTCGACCTGGTTGCTGCGGAGCGCCGGAGGCGTGGCGGCCCAGACCACCATCGGGTCGTCGGCGTTCGCCACCACCCGTACCGACGGATGCCGGACCAGGGCGGCGCGCCAGAGCTGTGCCATCATCGCCACCTCCTTGGCCCGGTCGAGCTGGTCCCGGGAGAGGTTGAGCAGGGCCACCACGTGCGGCTCGGTTGCCTCCAGCACCTGGGCCAGGTAGTGCTCGTCGACCTCCAGCACCGCGTACGGGGTGGTGCCCGCCTTGGCCAGCGCCGAGGTGTGTCCGGTGGGCATGTTGGCCCCGAACGAGTTGGTCGCCACCCGACCGAGTACGCCGACCGCCGCCGCGGTCAGCCGGGTGGTGGTCGTCTTGCCGTTGGTTCCCGAGACCAGCGCGATGGCGCGGCCGGCGGCCAGATGCGCCAGCAGGTCCGGGTCGATCTTCAGGCCGATCCATCCGCCGATCACTGATCCGTCGCCCCGGCCGGCGGCCCGGGACAGGGCCGCGGCGGTACGCGATACCGAACTGGCCACCTTCGCCCGAAGGGGCATCTTCCCGTCCGTCACCCGAGCGAGGTTACCGGACGAGACCGGGCGCACGACCGCCGCACGAAGACCGGTTTGCCGGGGGACCCGCCAGCGGGGCCGGCCACCGCCGCCGTACCCCGGGCCGGTGGTCCGGTTTGTGGTTGATGTTCCGGACCGGCCGGACCCTGCCGGAGCCGGACGACGCGGCCGGAAGCACCCCGTTGCTACCCTCGGCGGCCGATGAGCCCCTCCGCCGCGACAGTCCTGCGGGCCCTCGCCGACCTCGCGCCGGCCGCGTCCGCCCGGGTCCTCGACGTCACCCGCCCCGGGCAGCCACTGTTCTGGATGCCGGCGAACTCCGACCACTGCGGCTGGTACCGCGAGATGGACCGGCTGGCCGCCGCCGACCTGCTGCATCGGGACGAGCGGACGGTGCGCCGCGCCTGGGGCGTGGTCGCCGGGGCGGTCGAGGTGGCCGGCGGCGGTACCCGCAAGGTGCGGGTGCCGCTGCTCAGCGAGCCGGTTCGGGTGGAGCACGTGTCGCACGGCTACCGGATCGTCCCGGCGGGTGACCTGGAGATCACGCCGCTGGTCGAGGACCGGGGCCTGGCCGCGCGGCTGGAGGCGGCGCCGGGCCTGGCTTCACCGCGGTGGTTGGCGAGCAGCGGTGCCGAGGACTGGCTGCGTAGCGTCGCCGAGGCGGCCGGCCTGCCGGTGACCGGGGTCGACCGGGCGGAGCGGAGCGGTTCGGCTCCGTTGCCCGCCAAGGGCCTGGTGCTGTTCGTCGGGGCGGCGCTGTTCGCGGTACGGGACGTCGCCGGTATCGCGCTCGGCGACCGGG
>NZ_JADPUN010000254.1 GCF_015690345.1 Plantactinospora alkalitolerans
CGCCGGCCGGTTGTGACGACAACAACCCGCCGCCCAAGCCCGTCGCCGCCGTGCCCTGGGCCCAGCGGCGGTACGGCCTGGAACGGCTCGCCCCGCTGGCCACCGGCGCCCGGGTGACAGTCGCGGTGATCGACTCCGGCGTCGACAACACGCATCCCCAACTGAAGGGGCGGGTCATCCCCGGGCGGGACTACCTCGATGCCGGTCTCGACGGGACCCGGGACTGTGTCAGTCACGGCACCGGGGTGGCGAGCATCATCGCGGCGGGCCCCACCCGAGGTGTCGGCTTCCGCGGGCTCGCACCGCAGGTGAAGATCCTGCCGGTCCGGGTCAGCGAACAGAGGGTCATCGGCGGCAAGGAATCGGGCAGGTACGTGGGTGCCGCGAAGTTCGCCGACTCCATCCGGTGGGCGGTAGACAACGGCGCGGACGTGATCAACCTCTCGGTCGTCTTCTACAAGGACGACCCCGCGCTGAAGAGCGCCATCGAGTACGCCCTCGACGAGGACGTCGTGGTGGTGGGTGCCGCCGGCAACCAGAACGCGGAGGGCAACCCCACGCCGTACCCGACGGCGTACGAGGGGGTGATCGGGGTCGGTTCGGTCGACGAGGCCGGCCAGGTCTCGCCCTTCTCCCAGCGGGGACCCTGGGTCGACCTGGTCGCCCCGGGCGCGAAGGTGCTGGTGGCTACGCCGGAGCGGGGACACAAGGAAGACAACGGCACCAGTTTCGCCGCCCCGTTCGTGGCCGGCACCGCCGCACTGATCCGGCAGTACTGGCCGGACCTAAACGCGCGTCAGGTGGCCCAACGCCTCCTCGCCACCACCGATCCGGCGCCGGGTACCGACCACGACGCCTACGGCGCCGGGATCCTCAACCCGTATCGAGCGGTCACCGAGACGGCGGCACCGGCCCGGCGCGCCGCGGCGGCGGGGCTTCCGCCGTACCGGGTCGATCCGGAGGAGGTCGCACGAGCGGAGCGTCGCTCGGTCACCCAGGAGCGGGCGCTGTGGGTCGCCGGCCTCGCCGGTGCCGTCGCCGTGGTCGCCGTGCTGCTCGCCGTCGTGCTGCCGCGCGGCTCACGCCGCCGCTGGCGCCCCGCCGGTCCGGCGTAACCACCGTCCCGCCCCGACCCGGCCGCATCCCGGCGGGAAGTGGCACAGGGTGCGGACAGAAGCAGGTGCCCCGGGGCGCCACGCGGGAAGCGTGGCGGCCCGGGGCAACCTGGATGATGCGAGACGGCCCTACTGGAACAGGCCGGTGTTCTTCTTTTCCGTGCTCACGTAGTCCGCGGCGGACTCGTCCAGCGCCATCTTGATGTCCCGCAGCATGTTCTGCAGGTCCATCGACGCCTGGCGCCACTTCGCCTGCCGAACCGCGTACGCCTCCTTGGCCTCGCCTTCCCAGGTGGAGACGAGCGGAGCCGCGTCCGACTCCAGCTGGTCCAGCTGAGAGTCGAGCGTGTTCAGCGCCTTTTGGATGTCCGCGCTTGCCTGCTGCAGCGCGGCGAAATTGACGACAAGAAGGCCGTCACCCATCGGATCTTCCCTCCCCGGAGGATCAGAGCGGCAGTGAAAGGCCGCCGGTGTTGGTGGCCGACATCCGGCTCGACGCCTCGGTGTCGGACGCGTCGTACTGCGTACCGGAGGTACGGATCGCGGTAGCGGTTTCGCGCAGCGCACGGTGGATCGTTTCCTGGTCCTGCCGCCACTGCTGCTTGACCTGCTCGAACGAGCGGCCACCAGCGCCCTTCCACGCGGTCTGCAGCACCTCGAGCTCACTCATCAAGCTGGTGAGCATGCTTTGCAACGACTGGTCGACCTGCTCGAACTTCTGGGCGGTCTGCTGCATCACTGCTGCTTCTGCCTGCGTCTGAGACACCCCGGAAGTCACCCCGCTCCCTCACTCGTTGTAAACCCCGAGGCGCCCATTGTGGACACCTCGGTCGCGTCCGCCCCCTCTGAGGGGTGCGGCACAGCATGGCAAATTACTCCCGTAGCCGACGGTAGCGGGCCGGGGCAAGGCTTGGATACCCCCTCGGCCGCCCTGTGGACAAACCGTGCCGCCAGAGCCACGAATCGGTCGCCACCGACGGCTGCCGATCGATTCTGGCGAAGTCTGCCCCTCACCCACCACCGCTTATCCCGAGGACGCCGGATTGCGCGCCTTCTCGGGGTCCAAGGCGGGTCCCTGCGGAATGAGCGACACCAGATTCGCCGGCATCCGTACCCGTTTGGCGCTGGCGTACCCCAGATTGCCCAGCACCTCGGCGCTCGTCACCGGATGACGCCGCCCCTGATCGGTGATGACCGAGATCGCGCCGCCGGTGGCTCCCGGCGCGGCCGCGGCCTCGACCACCACGCCCCGGCCGGCCTCCAGCACCACCTGGTCGGCGAGCGCACCGCCCTGTGGCGACTGTGCGGTGGTCGGGGGCGGATCGGCTATTTTGGACAGATCCGCACCGACCCTGATGTTCTGCACCCCACGGTCGTCCGGCACGTCGCCGCAGACCACGCCGCCCTCGGTCGTCGCAATCTTGGGGGTGGTCGCGGGCGCCGCCGCGTCGTCCACCGGCACCAGGTCGCCCTGCTTGCGGGCGGACCCGAAGTTACCCTGGGACATGTTTGTGGCGTCGCCCTGCAACTTGAGGTCGGTGAGCAACAGGTTGGCCTGCAACTCGGTGATGTTGTAGAGGCCGTCCCGCTTGGCCACGACGTACTGGCCGCCGCCGCCCTGACGGTTCACCACGAACACCTCGCCGATCTTGGCACCGGGCACCTCGTCGGAATCCTGCCCCGCATCGGGGATGTCTATCCGCTTCAGGTCCGCCCCGGCGGGCAGCGCGTTGAGCAGGGCCGGCGCCACCGCCAACTTCCGCTCGCCGCCCCAGGTCAGCGCGTCGAGCACCAGCGACACGTCCCGGATCTTGTACCGGCGGTTGTGCCAGAGCAGGTACAGCTCCCCGTTGGGATGCTGGGCGAGCACACCCTCGTCGCCCAGCGACCGCCCGCCGGGCGCCGATTTCCCGATCAGCAGCGTCGACCGCGGGTTGGCGTCGGAACGCTCGGCGGAACAGACCGTCCACCCGCCGCCGAGAAGACGGTTGGTCGGGGGTAGCGACTCGGGCAGGTCCCGGATGCCCAGCAGCACGCCGCGCGGCTCGCCCTCCAGCGACTTGCGCGACACCGAGACGGTCTTCGGTCCGGAGCTGTTGAGGATGAGCAGCGCGGACGCGTAGTTGAGCACCGGATGCAGCTTGTTCTCGTAGTAGACGTACTGCGCGCCCGACTCCTTCTCGACGATCACCGCCGACTGGTTCTTCCACTTGGTGGCACCACCACCGAGGAACACGCCGACCACCACCGAGCCACCCACCGCGATCAGCGCGATCAGCACGCTGGCGAGCGTCGCACCGGCCGCACGCCGGAACGGCGACTGCGCGGGATCGGTCTCGCGCATCACCAGCGCGCCCACCACTCGCTGGACCATGAACTGGTACGAGTGCAACTGGTCCTGCCGCGATGGCATGCGGGCCCCCTCTCCGGTTGGTCCGGCCCATACGATAGGCCCCTGAGCGAATTGCGGGGGGCGGGCCCACGGGCGACGCCCATCCAGGGGAGGCTATCGCGGTGACGGTAACTGCGGCAGACAACAGGGCCCGGTCCGTCGTGCCCGGAGGCAGCCGGATCGACCGGTCGGTACCGGCGCCACTGCCGGCTTCGTCCACGCCGACCCGTTCCGGCCTGCTCGGCGTACGGGCGGGTCAGATCGTGGCGGCACAGGTGGCGATCGCGCTGCTGATCGCCGCCTCCGACTACGGGCCACTCGCGATGGTCGGAGCCGCGCTGGTCGCCGCCGTGGTGGTGCTGCTGACCTGGATCCGACTGCGTCGACGCTGGTTGTTCGAGTGGATCGGCATCGGCCTGCGGTACTCCGCCCGAGGGCGGAACCTGCCGGCGTCGGCCGCACCGGAGGCCCTGCTCGACCTGGTCAACCCCGGTGCCACGGTGGTACCCGCCGATCTGGCCGGGGACGCGGCGTCCCTGATCAGCGACGCCTACGGACTGACCGCGGTGCTGGAGCTGGGCGACCAGGTCGGCATGCTCACCGACGCCTCGCAGGCGCTGCTCTCCCCGGCCAGCCTGCTTCCGGCACCGAGCGCGGAGACGCCGCCGATGCGGGTCCAACTGCTTCTGACCGGTGCGCCGGCACCGACGTTGAGCGCCGGCGGCGGCACGCCCGCCACCTCGTACCGGCAGCTCACCGACGGGCGGCTGCTCGGGCACGAGCGGGCGCTGCTCGCCGTCCGGGTGCTGCGCGCCGACGGCTGGTCCGATGAGGACCTGCGCCGGGCCCTGTCCAGCGCGGTACGCAAGGTGCGCCGCCGTCTCACCCCGGTACCGACCCGGGCGCTCGGCGAACGCGCCGCGCTCGGGGTACTGGCGGAGACGGTGCACCACGACGGCGTGCAGCCGGGCCGGGAGAACTGGCAGGGCGTACAGCTCGGTGGGTTGGTACAGACCACCTTCCGGCTGCGTCGCTGGCCGGACCTGCGGACCGAGGCCGGGCGCCGGTTCGTGCCCCGACTCCTCGCGCTGCCGGCCACGGCGACCACGGTGTCGGTCAGCGCCGGGCCGTGGGCGGGCGCCGGCACCGACAACATCCGGGTGGACATGACGGTACGGCTGGCCGCGAACACCGCACCCGCGCTGAACACCGCCGTCCAGGCCCTGCGCCGGATGCTCTCGGCGGAGCACGCCGGGGCCCGACGGCTCGACGGCGAACAACTCGACGGTGTCGCGGCCACCCTGCCCCTGGGGGTGCTGGGCGCCGGGCCGACCGCGCCGGCACCGGCCACCACCCTGCCGGCGTCCTCCGTGGACGCGCTCGACCTGCCGATCGGCTCGGCGGGATTGATGATCGGCGCCAACCGGCACGGCTCGGCGGTCGTCGCCCGGCTGTTCCGCGCCGAGACCACCCGGGTGGTCCTGATCGGCGGCGTCCGGGCCGCACAGCTCATCGCGCTGCGGGCGATGGCGCTCGGCGCCCGGATCGTCGTACAGACCGCCCGGCCGCGCGCCTGGGAGCCGTTCGTCCGGGGCGCCAGCGGACCGGGGGCGCCGATCGCGGTCATCCCGCCGGGCCGCCCGGTCGGCGGTGCGCCCGGCACCCAGTTGCAGCCGTTGCTGGTCGTGGTCGACGTCGGACCGGTCGCCGCCGATTCGCAGCCGGGACCGGGCTGGCAGGCCAGCCTCGTGGTCCGGGACGAGTTGGCCCCGGTCGACGTCGACGCCGTCTCCCGTGCCGACCTGGTGGTGCTGCAACCGCTCCGGCCGCACGAGGCCCAGCTCGCCGGCATGGCGCTCGGGCTCGGGGACTCGGCCGACTGGCTGACCCGGATCCGGGCCGACATGGTCGGGGTGATCAACCGCCGGGTGCTGCGCTGGGCGCTGCTCTCGGCCACGCCGATCGAGACCCAGTTGATCGGTCCGCCGGCCCGGTTCTGAACCCGGGCGGCCCGGTTCCGACCCCGGTCCGCCCGGTTCCGAGACGCGGCGGCCCGCATCCTGGGCCGCCGCCGGCTCCGGCCCGATGCCACTTGTCGAGAATTGGCTCGGGGTCACCGGACCGGCCGGAGATAACGTCGTCGAGTGCTGTCCATGAAACGAGACGACGGATACGAACTCTCCGGCGACCGCCTCCGCCTGGACCTCGACCGCGTGCACCACTGGCTCTCCACCGACGCCTACTGGGCGCTGGGCCGCCCCCGGGACATGCTGCTGCGGGCGATCGACGGCTCCACGGTCTACGGGGTGTACGCACCGGACGGCGGACCCCAGGTGGCGTTCGCCCGGGTGGTGACGGACGGGGCGACCTTCGCCTGGCTCTGCGACGTGTACGTCGACCCGGCGCGGCGGGGTCACGGGCTGGGCCGCTGGCTTGTCGGTGCCATCCGGGACGACCTGGCCGACCGGGGCGTACGGCGGATCCTGCTCGCCACCCTGGACGCGCACGGCGTGTACACGCCGGTGGGCTTCGCTCCGTTGGCCGATCCAACCCTCTGGATGGAGCTGGACCAGCGGAAGTCGCAGGTGACCCCGCTCACGGGAAAGGGGCCCGATCCCGGAGGAGCCCTTACGGTTGGGTCATGAACCAGGTGCGGCGCGGATACCTCTACGGGCTCGGCGCGTACACCCTGTGGGGTTTCTTTCCGCTCTACATCAGGCTGCTCAAGCCGGCCGGGCCGATCGAGATCCTGGCCCACCGGGTGGTCTGGTCGGTGGTTTTCGTCACGCTGGTGCTGGCGGCGGCCCGCAACTGGGGTTTCCTGCGGAGCCTGCACCGCCGGCCGGCCGCGCTCGCCGGGGTCGTCCTCGCCGCCACGCTGATCGCGGTCAACTGGGGCACCTACATCTACGGCGTGAACTCGGAGCGGGTCGTCGAGACCGCGCTGGGCTACTTCATCAACCCGCTCGTCGTCGTCCTGCTCGGGGTCACCGTGCTCGGCGAGCGGCTGCGGGTCGGCCAGTGGGTCGCGCTCGGCATCGGCGGCGTGGCGGTGGCGGTGCTGGCGGTCGACTACGGCCGGCTGCCGTATCTGGCCCTCACCCTGGCGCTCAGCTTCGGCGGCTACAGCCTGGTGAAGAAGCGGCTCGGGCTGCCCGCCGCCGAGGGCATGTTCGTCGAGTCGGCCGTGCTCGCGCTGCCCGCGCTCGGCTACCTCGGCTGGCTCACCTGGCGATCCGACTCCACCTTCGGCCAGGTCTCCGCCGGACACACCGCGCTGCTGGTGCTGGCCGGTGCCGCCACCGCGATCCCGCTACTGCTCTTCGCGGGCGCGGCGAACCGGCTTCCGCTGACCGGGCTGGGCATGTTGCAGTACCTGGCACCGATCCTCCAGCTCGGCTTCGGCGTACTGGTCTTCCACGAGCCGATGCCGCCGGCCCGGCTGGCCGGCTTCGCACTGGTCTGGCTGGCCCTGGTGGTGTTCACCGTGGACGGGATCCGGCAGGTCCGGCGGTCCCGCGGCGCGCTGTTGGCCGCCACCGTCGAACCCGCCGCCGCCACCGCCACCCACTGATCCGGGCCGGGCTGCCGCTACCTGCCGGCTCCGGCTACCTGCCGGCCGGCAACGCGCTGTCCGGGTGGCCCGGCTGGTCCGGAACCGGCAGTCCGGCCCGACCGGCGACGGTCTCGTACAGCGACTCGAGCAGGCAGGTCTGCTTCCGGAGGTCGAAGTTCTCCACCACGTGCCGCCGCGCCTGGCGGCCCAGTCGGGTCCGTAGCTCGTCGTCGACGAGGAGCCGCGCGATGCTGCCGGCGAGCGCCGGCCGGTCGCCTTCGGCCCCGAGCAGACCCGTCTCGCCGTGCAGCACCGCCTCGGGAATACCGCTGTGGTACGTCGAGACCGTCGGCAGGCCCAGGCTCGACGCCTCCAGAATCGTCGTCGGCAGCCCCTCGGAGTCCCCGTCCGACGCGGTCCTCGACGGCGAGACGAAGATCCTCGACTCGGCCAGATGCCGGGCCACCGCCGCCGGTTGCTGCGCACCGAGGAACGTCGCGGAAAGGCCCAGTGCGGCGGCCCGCTCGCGCATCGGTTGCTCCAGCGGACCCGAGCCGATCAGGAGCAACCGTGGCCGTCGGTCCGGCAGCATTCCGACGGCCTCGATCAGATCGTCGACGCCCTTCTTCTCGACGAACCGGCCGACGAAGACGAGATCCCACTGCTTCGGCCCGGCGGGCGTGGCGGTCGACGGGGCGGCCGGGATCGGAACGCCGGTGTGGTGCACCAGCACCTTGGCGGGATCCGCACCGAGCGCCACCGCCCGGTCCCGGATGAACCCGGAGACGGCGAGCAGGAGGGTGGCCCGATCGAACACCTGACGCAGGTTGCGCCGGTACCGGACGCCCCGTACGCCCGAGGTGTCGGGCTGCCGCGTCACGTCGTAGCCGTGCAGGGTGACGACCAGCGGTACGCCGAGCCGCCGCGCCGAGCCGCTGACGAGCCAACCGTCGTTGCCGAAGTGGGCGTGCACCAGCGCCGGACGCAGCCCGGCCAGCAGGTTCGTCAGTCTCGGCGACTCCCCGGTCAGCCGGAGCCGCAGGAAGGCCCGCCGGCCCGCCGGGGTGTCGGGATAGGCGACCACGTCGGTGTCGGCGGCGATCGCCGAGGGAACCCTGGTGGCGCCGAGGAAGGTCGGCTGCCAGCGCGTCAGCGCAGTGCCCTGGTTCCGGATGAACGTTTCGGAGGCGGCGAGCATTCCGCTACGCCAGATCACGACGCCCGGCTGCGGTCCGGGCCGGTGGTGCGGGGACGACGTACTCACCCGCCGATCCCGCCCGCCTGCCCGGTCGCGACGCGGTGCCGCTCCTGGACGACCGCACCGGCCCGGCCGGCGGCACGGTTGGCACCCGGACGCTTCAGGACCCGGTCCCGCAGGCTGCGTCGCAGTTGCGGCGGGATCAGCCAGATCTGGGCGAACGCCAGGTAGTCGTACACTCCCGGTCGGCCGTGCTGCCGGGCCTCGCGGAGCAGGGTACGGAACACCGTCGCGCTCCGGGTCGGTGCCGCCATGGAGCTGATCACGCTCATCGTGAGCGCCGCGTACGCCCGTGGCGTGAGCAGCGGACGGCTCCGCCGAAGCCACTCGAACTGCTCCTGCCACGACGTGTCGAAGGTGATCCTGGGCCGGTCCTCGTCCTGGTGCCAGAGTACGAGCGGCTCGGCGGCGAAGACGAGGTCCACGTCGTCGTGGCTCAGCGCCCGCAGGGTCCAGTCGAGTTCCTGTAGCCGGCGCAGGCCGACGGTGAACGGAACCCGGCGGAGCAGTTCGGTCGGTGCCATGATCGTCGAGGTCTGGATGAAGCCGTCACCGTGGAACAGTCCACGGCGCACGGTGAGGTACTCGCTGAGCGGCTCGCCCGGCGCCGGTAGCCGGCGGGGCATCACGAACTCGGCGCGCGGGGTGCGGTTGACCAGTCGACTCGCGACGATCGGCATCGGGACCCGGGCGTCGCGCGCCAGGTCGAGCTGGATCGCGAGCTTCTCGGGAAGCCACTCGTCGTCGTCGTCGAGCAGTGCCGTCCACGGTGCGCGGGCGGCACGGACACCGACGTTGCGGGCGTTCGGCGCTCCGCCGGACTCCGGCAGGGCGAGCACGCGCAGCCGGGTGTCGCCGATCGCCGCGAGCGTGTCGCAGGTGGCGTCGTCCGGCCCGTCGACCACGACGAGAACCTCGATGTCGTCCAGGGTCTGCGCCAGCACGCTCCGGACAGCCCGGGTCACCAGCACCGGCCGGTTACGGGTGGGAATCACCACGCTGACGCTAGGTGTAGAGGACATGAAGACCCGCTAACTCAGACATGAAAACGAGGGGTGTATTTCGCGGTGCGATCAAGCACTACCGGCGAAAACAGTATTGGCCGGACGCGGAACGCGGGTTAATTCGCAGCGGCGAATGCGCGTACATTCGAAAGGCGGGAGCCTGCCGTACGGTGTCCCTGGCGGCGACCACCGAACCACCGCTGAGCTGGGATACCTGTGCCCGGGTTCAGGATCGGACGATTGCCGTACACTCGCCGGGGATTCGATCGGCGTCCGGGAAATCGAATTGGTGAATTCGAGGAATCGGGCAGGTGAATTTGAGGGTAATGGAGGCCAGCGGCCAATGGAAACGCCGGATGTCAGCGTGGTGGTGCCGGTCTACAACACCATGCCGTACCTGACCCGGTGCCTGACCTCACTGGTCGGGCAGACCATCGGACCGGCCCGGATGCAGATCATCGCGGTGGACGACGGCTCGACCGACCGCAGCGGCCGGGAACTGGACCGCTTCGCGGCGCGTCATCCGGACCTCTTCACCGTCATCCACCAGGCCAACTCGGGTGGTCCGGCGGGCCCGTGCAACCGGGCCCTGGACGTCGCCACCGGCCGGTACGTCTTCTTCGTCGGCTCCGACGACCACCTCGGCCCCGAGGCCCTGCACCGGCTGGTCACCGCGGCGGACGCGTACGACTCGGACGTGGTGCTGGGCAAGGTCGTCGGCGTGCACAGCCGGCACATCTACCAGGACATCTTCGCCCGCAACGAGGTCGAGATCAGCCTCTTCGACTCTCCGCTGCCGCGCTCGCTGGCCAACACGAAGCTGTTCCGCCGGGACATGCTGGAGCGGTACCGCATCCGCTACCCCGAGGACCTGCCGATCGGCAGCGACCTGCCGTTCACCCTCCAGGCCTGCTACCGGGCCCGGCGGATCTCGGTGCTCGCCGACTACGACTTCTACTTCGCCGTACGGCGGTTCAGCGCCACCAACATCACCTACCTCAGCCGGCACGCCCGGCGGCTGCGGACCGTCGAGGCCAACGTGGCGTTCGTGGCCGGGTTGATCGAGCCCGGCAAGCAGCGGGACGCGGTGCTGGCGTACCGGTTCGACCACGAGATCGCGGGGCTCGTCGAGGACGACCTCCTCCAACTCGACCGGGCCACCCAGCAGCTCGTGCACGACGGAATCGGGCGGCTGGTGGCCGAGCACCTCAGCGACGACATCGCCGACCGGCTGGGCCCGGAGACCCGGATCCGGCTGGCGTTGACCCGGGACGGCACCCTCGACGACCTGCTCGCGGTGATCCGGCAGGACGCCGAGGGCGGGGTGCCCCGTACCGTCGTCGACGGCTCGCGGCGGTACGCGGCGTACCCGGGATTCCGCGACCCCGAGCGGCACCTGCCGGACGCCTGTTTCGACGTCACCTCGGTCCCGGACTGGGCGGCCAAGCTCGACGCCACCGGCCTGGCCTGGGAGGACGACGACCTCGGCCAACGCGTGCTGACCATCACCGCGCACACCCCGGTGCCGCAGCTCGCGGCCGTCGGCGCCGATCCGCTGACGGTGAGCGCGGAGGAGATCCCGGCCGATACCCGGATCATCGCCACCGGTACCGCCGGAACCACCGTACGGATCAGGTTCAGCGCGGCGGACCTGCTCGCCGCCAGCGACCCGACCGGGCAGCGCCGGATCGTATCCGCGCAGGTGGGGACGTTCGAGCCGGACCGCGCCCCGGGTGCGACGAACGCCAACGGCGCGGCCGGGGCGGCCGCCGTCCGCGCGCCCCGCCTGGCCGGTGCGGTGCCACTGGTACGCCGTCGCGGCGCCCGGCTCTACGTGATCACGCCAACCCGGGACAGCTCCGGTCGACTCATGATCTCCGTGGTGCCGGTCACCCCGGGCCGGGTCACCGCCCGCCTGCGCCGGCTGGTACGCCGCCGCTGACGAGCGAGGGCTCAGGTACGCGTCGGCAGCCCGTCGAGCAGGTACGTCAGCCCGCGCCGGAAGGTGTCCTCCCAGTCCCGGTCGTCCAGATGTCCGGTGTCGACGAGCGTGGGATAGCGGTCCCGTTGGGTGGCGAGGTGGTCCCGGGCGGCCTCCCGGGGCTCCGGTGCGTCGAGGCGCTGCCACGACGACAGCGTGACGGCGGACCCGATCACGTAGTTGGCCAGGGCGTGCGTGGCCGCGCCGAGGTCCGGCTCCACCAGCCCGGAGCGCTGGAGTGCCGCCTGGAGGAACTCCGTCCGGGTCAGCACGTTCGGGCCGAGCATCGGCCGGCCGAGCAGTGCCGCCGACCATGGATGGCGCAGCATCGCCGCCCGCCAGTCGAGCAGCAGACCCTCGACGTCGACCCGCCAGTCCCGATCCGACCCGGCGTCTCCGGCCGACCCGTCAGGTAGCCGTACCTCGCCGAAGATGTGGTCCAGGGCCAGGTCGACGACGTCGTCCTTGGTGGCCACGTGCCAGTAGAGCGTGGTGGGACCGGCGTCCAGGTGCTCCGCCAGCCGCCGCATGGTCAGCCCGCCGACGCCCTCCCGGTCCAGCAGTTCCACCGCCGCCGTGACGATCCGGTCCCGGTGCAGCGGTGGTCCGCTCCGGGACGGCCGTTGGGGTCGCAGCCACACACCAGTCATGCGGCGGAGTCTAGTATGGCGGTCGGGTTCTAGAACGCTGTTCTAGAACCCGACCGTTGGTCCGGAACTTCGGACAGCTCGCTGGAGGACCCGTGGCACACATCGAGATCAGGCACCTCGGCTACCGGCTGCCCGACGGCCGTCCGCTGCTCGACGACGTCTCCTTCCGGGTCGGGGACGGCGTCACCGCCGCGCTGGTCGGCCCGAACGGTGCGGGCAAGACCACGCTGCTGCGCCTGGTCGCCGGTGACCTGATCCCGACCGCCGGGGAGATCGTCAGCTCGGGTGGGCTCGGCGTGATGCGCCAGTTCATCGGCTCGATCCGCGACCACCGGACCGTGCACGAGCTACTGCTCTCGGTGGCGCCCGACCGGATCCGGCAGGCCGCCGACAAGCTGATCCGGGCCGAACACGCCCTCGGCGAACACGACGACGAGCCGACCCAGCTCCGCTACGCCCACGCCGTCACCGAGTACGTCGAGGCCGGCGGGTACGACCTCGAAGTCGTCTGGGACGCGGTGACCACGGCGGCGCTCGGCCTGCCGCACGAGCGGGCCGGCAGCCGGGACGTCAACACGCTCTCCGGCGGCGAACAGAAACGCCTCGTCCTGGAGGCGCTGCTGCGCGGCCCGGACCAACTGCTGCTGCTCGACGAACCGGACAACTACCTCGACGTACCGGGCAAGCAGTGGCTGGAGCGACAACTGCGGGCGAGCACCAAGACCGTGCTGCTGGTCTCGCACGACCGGCAACTGCTCGCCGAGGCGGCCGACCGGATCGTCACCGTCGAGGACCGGCAGGTCTGGGTGCACGGCGGCGGGTTCGCCAGCTATCCGGCGGCCCGGCGGGACCGGACCGACCAGCTCGACGACCGGCGCCGACGCTGGGAGGAGGAGCACGCCCGGCTCCGGCACCTGGTACACACCGCCCGGCAGAGCGCCGCGCACAACGACGCGCTCGCCTCCGCGTACCGGGCGGCGCGCAGTCGACTGGCCCGGTTCACCGACGCCGGACCACCGACCCGGCCGCCGAAGGAGCAGAACGTGCGGATCCGGCTGCGCGGCGGGCGTACCGGAAAACAGGCCCTGCTCTGCCACCAGCTCGAACTGATCGGCCTGATGCGACCGTTCGACCTGGAGATCTGGTACGGCGAGCGGGTAGCGGTGCTCGGCTCCAACGGCTCGGGCAAGTCACAGTTCCTCAGGCTGCTGGCGAGCGGCGGCGACCCCGAACCGCCGGACGGCCATCCGGTCGCCCACCGGGGCACGGTGCGGCTCGGCGCCCGCGTCGTACCCGGATTCTTCGCCCAGACCCACGCCCGACCCGACCTGTACGGGCGCACCCCGGCCGACATCCTGATGACCGGACACGCCCTGCTCCGCAACGACGCCATGGCGGCGCTGGCCCGGTACGAGATCGCGCCCGCCTGGAACCAGCCGTTCCAGACCCTCTCCGGCGGAGAGCAGGCCCGGTTGCAGATCCTGCTGCTCGAACTGGCCGGCGCCACCCTGCTGCTGCTCGACGAGCCGACCGACAATCTCGATCTGGCCAGCGCCGACGCCCTGCAACGCGGCCTGGCGGACTTCGCCGGAACGGTCGTCACGGTCACCCACGACCGCTGGTTCGCCGCACACACCGACCGCTATCTGCTCTTCCGCTCGGACGGACGCGTCGAGGAGACCGACGAGCCGGTCTGGACGGAGGCCCGGGTCGCCCGACCCCGCTGAAGTCTGCCGAGGAGGGTTGCGGTCCCCTCGTCGGCGGGTAGGAACGCCTCCAGCCTCAGTTCGGCGATCGTGACGTCGACAGCGGTGCCGAAATGGGTCAGCGTGGTGAGCAGCCGCAGCTCGCCGTCCCCGGTACGCAGTCTCAGCGGCACGGCGAAGCCCAGGTGCTCCGGCCCAGGCCGGCGCGGACGCTCCGGCACCAGCTCGACGAGTTCGCCGACCAGCGCCGCCAGCCGCTCGTCGGGATTGCGTGCCGCCTCCTCGCGGAGCCGGTCGAGCACGTGCCAGGCCCATTCGTCGAGGTTGCGAATCCGCGGTGCCAGGCCGTCCGGGTGCAGCAGGACCCGAGGAACGCTGACCGGCGGTACGAGCAACCGTGGCGCCACCCCGTCGGTCAGCGCGCCGAAGGCGTCGTTGGCCGAGACGAGGTCGCCGTGCCGGTCGACGATCACCGCCGGATAGGGCTGGTGCCCGGCCAGGATGCGTTCCAGCGCGGTGCGGACCGGTGCGAGCGCGGGATCGTCGTACCGGGTCTCCCGGTAGGCCGGGGCGTACCCGGCGGCGAGCAGCAGGGAGTTCCGCTCCCGGATCGGCACCTCCAGTGATTCGGCCAGCCGGACCACCATGGCCCGGCCCGGCACCGACCGCCCGTTCTCGATGAAACTGACATGCCGTTGCGTGGTGCCGGCGCGCACCGCCAACTCCAACTGGCTGACCCCACGCCGGGTACGCCATCCGTGCAGTGCTCCGGCCAGCCCGCCGCGCGTCATGTTGGTGCTCACCGGTCCGTGTCTACCTCCCGGCGGACCGTTCGGCCATTCCCTCCGGGGAATTGCCCAGCCCCACCCCACAGCGCAGAGTCGGGGCCGACAGAAGATTCACGACGAGGGAGTCAGTCATGACCGGTACCGACCCGCGGGCGCTGGCCAGCCGATACGTCGGGGTCTGGAACGAGCCGGACGCCGAGCGGCGCCGCGCGGCCGTCCGCGGGCTGTGGACCGAGGACGCCGCGCACATCCTCCAGCCGCCCCAGGAGATCCGCGAGGCCGTCGCCGGGCTGGGCTTCCCCGCCACCGCCCTCGAAGCCCGTGGCCACGCCGCCCTGGAGGTCCGGGTCACCCGGGCGTACGACGACTTCGTGGCGCCCGGAACGTTCACCTTCAGACTCCGGAACAACGCCGACCGGCTGCACGACGTCGTCAAGTTCAACTGGGAGATGGTCTCCGCCGACGGCGAGGTGGCCGCCGTCGGCCTGGAGATCCTCGTCCTGCACCCCGATGGCCGGATCAGGACCGACTACCAGTTCATCGAGAGCTGACCGGGCTACGGCACGTCGTAGGCGAGCAGCGGGGTGTTGTCGTACCGGACGAGTTCCAGCCGGAGCAGTTCGGACCGGGTGAACCTGGTGAACCCGGTGAAGGTGACGTCGTCGCCGGGTGCGGCCACCCACGAGCCGACCTGCTCCGTCGCGCCGTCCGGGCCGTACGCGACCAGCCGGAAGGTGTACGCCTTCGTGTAGTCCGCCGTCTTCTTGTAGAGGCACTTCATCGTCACCTGGGTGCCCGCCCTCGTGCCGTTGAAGCCGATCTCGGCGCTCACCGGCACGGCACCCCGGACCGGGTGCATGGCGGCCATCCGCACCTCGACGCCGCTACCGCCGTTGCCCAGCGGCAGCAGGCTCGCGCCGAGCCCGACGACGACGGCCAGGCAGGCGGCGGCCAGGGTCATCGCGGCGAGCCGGATCCGGCCGGCCCGACGTTCCCGGCGCCGGGCGGCCACGGCCGCGTCGACCAGTTTCGGCACCCGGGACTCGGCGGGCGGCGGTGCGGAGATCCACTCCAGTCCGGCCGGATCGAGCCGCCCCAGCAGGCCCGGCAGTACGGCGATCTCGGCGACCGCCTCCCGGCAGGCCGGACAGCCGGCCAGATGCCGTTCGTACGCGGTCCGCTCGGCGGGTGACAGGGCGCCCAGCACGTACGCGCCATCATCGTGGGCGTACTCGCAGCGCATCATTCGGTCACCCCCATCTCCGCCAACACCAGGCGCAACGATCGCAGCGCGTAGTGCGTACGCGATTTCACCGTTCCCGGCGGCACTCCCAGCCGGGCGGCCGCCTCGGCCACCGACCGGCCCTGGTAGAAGCACTCCACCAGCACCTCGCGGTGCGGCGGCGACAGCCGGTGCAGCGCCTCCGCGACCGTCCATGCCTCCACCGCGCGATCCGCCTCGTCGACGACCTGCGGCGGCTCCGGCAGGTCGTCGGTGATGACCTCACCGATCCGGGCGCTGCGCCGCCGCCAGGCGTCGATGGCGAGGTTCCTGGCGATGGTGAACAGCCAGGCCCGGACCGATCCCCGCTGCGGGTCCATCGCCTCCGGATGCCGCCAGGCCCGCAGCAGGGTCTCCTGCACCAGGTCCTCGGCCCGCTGCCGGTCACCGCTGGTCAGCCGCAGGGCGTGCGCGAGCAGCGCCTCGCCGTGCTCGTCGTGCATGGCGCGCAGTAGTTGGGCGTCCCGGTCGCTGATGGTGTTCCTCGCTTCCCCCGCCCGCTACGGCTGCCGGACCCCCGTCGCCAGGTTTCACGTAATCCTCGGGCGAACGGTTCAACCCGGCCTCCGGGAGACCCCCTGGCCGGAGGAGTTCACGCGCGGTTCACCGCAGGGCCGGGCGCCGCTCACGGCGTACTCCTACCGTCCGGCAGGCGCACGCCCATGATCGTGGTCCGGGCGGGCATCGGCGAATCCTGCGAGGAGGCTCCATCTCCATGACCGAGCGACCCCGGCTGCTTCCCCTGCTCGGCCCGGCGGGCCACGGCGGACGTGACGCCATGACCTGCATCTACCGGTGCGGCAACGCCTGCTCGCACCCCGTGCCCAACGAGTCGGACAACCCGTACTTCGGAGACGTCGTCCAGGCCGAGGTCACCCGGCGGGGCGTGGTCCGCGCCGGTGCGGTCGGCGCGCTGGTGCTCGGCTTCGGCGGCGCGGCGGCCGGTGCGCTGGTCGGCTCCCCGGCGCTGGCCGCCCCGGCCGGCAAAACCGGACCGGTGGTTCCGGAGGTGGACAGCTTCACCCCGGCCCGGCGCGGTGCCGGCAACGGGGCGCTCACCTTCAAGCCGATCCCGCCGAACAAGCTCGACACCCTGGTCGTGCCGAACGGGTACGACCACCGTGTCGTGATGCGCTGGGGCGACCCGGTGCTTCCCGGTGCCCCCGAACTGGACGTGGACCGGCAGAGTGCGGCCCGGCAGTCCCAGCAGTTCGGCTACAACAACGACTTCGTCGGCGTACTTCCGTTGGACCGCAAGGGCGAGCGTGCCCTGCTGGTGGTCAACCACGAGTACACCAACGAGAACCTGATGTTCCCGAACTTCACCGGCCTGGACGCGATGAGCGTCGAGCAGATCCGGACCGCGATGGCGGCGCACGGGCTCTCCGTCGTCGAACTGGAGCGGGTCGGCCGGAGCGGCGAGTGGAAGCCGGTCCGCGACGGCCGGCTGCGGTACAACCGCCGGATCACGGCGCACGCCACGAAGTTCGACTTCACCGGGCCGGCGGCCGGCTCGGCCTGGCTGAGGACGGCAGCGGACCCGAAGGGCCGGACCGTGATCGGCACCCTGAACAACTGCGCCGGCGGCATCACCCCGTGGGGCACGGTGCTCTCCGGCGAGGAGAACTTCAACCAGTACTTCGTGGGCGGAGACGGCGCCCCGGAAACGCTGAAGCCGAAGCTGGCCCGGTACGGCATCCCGACCAACGCCCGCTACCCCGCAGACAGCCGCAAGTGGGAGCGGGCCGACGAGCGGTTCGACCTGGCCAGGCATCCCAACGAGGCGCACCGGTTCGGCTGGATCGTCGAGGTCGACCCGTTCGACCCGGAGGCCAGGCCGCGCAAGCACACCGCGCTCGGCCGGTTCAAGCACGAGGGCGCGAACGTCATCGTGGCCAAGGACGGGCACGTCGTGGCGTACATGGGCGACGACGAGCGGTTCGACTACCTCTACAAGTTCGTCTCGGACGCCAAGTTCATGAAGGGCGACTCCTGGACCGCCCGGGAGCACAACCTGAGCCTGCTGGAGTCCGGCACGCTGTACGTGGCGAAGCTGGAGTACACGAGCGCCGGTGAGATCGACGGTTCGGGGAAGGTGCCGAGCGACGGCGCGTTCAACGGCACGGGCAGGTGGATCAAGCTGGTCCGGGGCAACGTCTCGTACGTACCCGGGATGACCGCGGCCGACGTGCTCACCTTCACCCGGCTCGCCGGTGACGCGGTCGGAGCGACCAAGATGGACCGTCCGGAGGACGTCGAGCCGAGCCTACTCACCGGCAAGGTGTACGTGGCGCTGACCAACAACACCAACCGGGGCGTCGGCACCAACCCGGCGGCCGACGAGGCGAACCCGCGGATAAACAACAAGCACGGGCACGTGCTGGAGCTGGTCGAGAACAAGGGCGACAACGCCGCCGAGACGTTCACCTGGTCGGTGCCGATCGTCTGCGGCGACCCGGCCGACGCGTCGACGTTCTTCGCCGGGTACGACAAGACCAGGGTGTCGCCGATCTCCTGCCCGGACAACGTCGCGTTCGACGGCTCCGGAAACCTCTGGATCTCGACCGACGGCAACGCGCTCGGCAGCAACGACGGGCTGTTCGCCACGGCCGTCGAGGGGCCGGAGCGGGGCCACCTGAAGCAGTTCCTCACCGTGCCGCTCGGCGCGGAGACCTGTGGGCCGTTCATCAGCACCGACAACCGGTCGGTCTTCGTCGCCGTACAGCATCCGGGTGAGATCACCGGGGCGTCGCTGGAGAACCCCGCGTCGAACTGGCCGGACGGGGACTTCGCCAAGCCCGGTGTGGTGGTCACCTGGCGGCTCGACGGCGGCGTCGTCGGAAGCTGATCCGGAGAACGCGATCCGTGGTCTCCCGCTTCCCCGCAAGGGGGCGGCGGGAGACCACGTCGCGTTCCCGCACCCGTCGCGTTCCCGCACCCGTCGCGTTCCCGCACCCGGACCGGATGCGGGAGGCGTCGGCGCGGGCTCAGACCTCGGTGGCGAGTCCGTCGGCGACGGCGCGGGCCACCGCCAGCAGTTTGGCCCGGACCACCCGCGCCGAGGTCATCATCTCGGCGGCCGGCAGCGCGCAGGCGAGGACCACCCGACGTTCCATGTCCTTGTCCGGGGTGACCAGCACCGCCGCACACGCGACGCCGTGCCGGAACTGACCCAGTTCCAGGTGCATGCCGCGCCGGTCACCGGCGGCCAGGTCGGCCTCGAACGCGTCGCTCGCCACCAGGGTCGCGGAGGTGAACGGCCGCATCCCGTACTCGCGCAGGTAGCGGAACCGCTGCTCCGGGGTGAGGGTGGCGAGCAGCGCCTTGCCCAACGCGGTGGCGTGGGCGCCCTCGTCGAAGCCCGGCACGAGATCCTCCAGGTACGGCGACCTCGGTCCCTCGGCGACCGCCGTGACCGCCACCTGGCCGCCCACGAAGCGGCCCAGATAGTGGCTGTAGCCGGTGTCCGAAGCCGCACGCCGCAGCGACTCGCCCACCGCGGGCGGCCCCCGGAACGCGGTCACCAACTCCCGATACCGGTCGGCCACCTCCAGACCGACGATGTACGTGCCGTCTTCGCGCCTGATCACGTAGCCCTCGTACGCGAGCGTGCGCACCAGGTGGTACGTGGTGGCCACAGTCAACTCGCAACGCCGGGCAATCTGCTTAACGGTGAGGCCCTTCGGTGCCCGTCCGACCGCTTCGAGCACGCGCAAGGCACGCGACACGCTGCGGATCAGGTCCGAAGGTTCCGCCAAGGGGTCGCGCACAACCACCTCCGCCGCCGGGGACTTACACATTATGAGAAACCGGGCGTCTGCGAAATGCCCGTTCGGATCGAGGATGCCAGATCTACGGCGACCGTGCGTGCAGCCACGGACACGAACGGTTCATACGGGCGGCTCGCGTAGGCTCGTCGCAAATGGCCGATTTCCCGGTGGACACCCCTCCAGCCGTAACCTCCGCCCGCCCCACTCGTACCGTCCTCGGCGCCACCATCATCACGATCGCCGGCGTGCTTCCGGTCTTCCTGGTCGGTGGACTCGCCGTGCAACTCGGCGCCGAACTGCACCTCACCCCCGCCCGGCTGGGCCTGGCCGTCGCCGTCTACTTCGGTGTCAGCGCACTCGGCTCGGTCCCGTCCGGTGCCCTCGTCGAGCGCTACGGACCGCGCGTGGTCGCCCGGGGCACCCTGCTACTGGTCGCCGCGACCATGGTCGCCATCGCCGCCGTGGCGCACTCCTATCCCGTCCTGCTGGCCCTGCTGGCGGTCGTCGCCATGGCCAACCCACTCGGCCAGATGGCCAGCAACGCCGCCCTCGCCCATCAGGTGCCGGCCGGCCGGCAGGGCCTCTCGTTCGGCATCAAGCAGGCCGCCATCCCGGCCGGCACCCTGCTGGCCGGAGCCGCCGTACCGGCCGTCGCGTTGACCGTCGGGTGGCGCTGGGCGTTCGTACTCGCCGCCGGGCTCGCCCTGGCCACGCTGCCGCTCGTACCGGCGGGCCGGGGTCCCACCGCCGGATCGGCCCGGAAGCGGAGCGAGCGGACCACTGGGGCCCTTCTGATGCTCGGTCTGGCGGGGACCCTGGCCGCCGGCGCGGCGAACGCCCTCGGCACCTTCCTGGTCTCCTCGGCGGCGGGTCGGGGCCTCTCCCCGGCGCTCGCCGGGCTGGTGCTGACCCTCGGTGGTGCCGTCTGCCTGGTGTCCCGGGTCCTCGGTGGCTGGCTGGCCGACCGGCGTACCGGCGGGCACCTCGACACCATCGCCGGCATGCTCGTGGTCGGTGCGGTCGGGCTGGGCCTGTTGCACCTGGCCAGCCCGGTGGCGCTGGTCGTCGGCGTGGTGCTGGCCTTCGGGTTGGGCTGGGCCTGGCCCGGGTTGCTGAACTTCGCGGTTGTCCGGTTGCATCCCCAGGCGCCGACCACCGCCACCTCGATCACCCAGACCGGGGTATACGCGGGCGGCTGCACCGGCCCGCTCGGCCTGGGCGCGCTCGCCGACCGGTTCGGCTACCCGACAATGTGGCTCGTCGCGGCGGCGGCGATGCTGCTGGCCGCCGGCTTCATGCTGGTCGGCCGCCGGATGCTGCCGCGGCCAGGCACCCCGCTCGCTCGGTGACCGCGGGACTTTCGGGAGTCGACCGGATTATTCATCAGGTAGCCGGACTAGAGGGATACCTGGTCGTATGAAATCATTTCGCCGGTATGTGCTCCCCCGCTTACCCCCCGGCAGGAGACGAGACGGATGAACCGCAACCGCCCGTTCGGGGGCCTCGCGGTCCTGGCGATGCTGCTCTGCCTGCCGGCGGCGGGCACGGCCTGCGCCGGGCAGGAGAGAAAATGGGATCCGGTGGACTTCGGCACGCCGAGCCCGGCCGGCACGGCGTTACCGATCCGGGTCGACGAGGACGATGTCATGGGGGCGGCCCGCTGGCCCAGCGCCTGCCGGTTCCTCACCGACAACGAGATCCGGACGCTCCTGCCGCAGGCCGAGGAGATCGAACGCAAGCCGACTCCGGTCAGCGTGCTCTCCTTCGACGAGGAGCAACGGGAGCAGGCGTCGGAGGGTTCGTGCCGGTTCGAGTTCTGGCTCCGGAACGTGACCATCAAGGACGTGACGTCGGGCGTCAAGGTGAGCATCGTCGGCATCGCCGACCCGTCGATCATCGGCGACCACTACAGCGAGGAACTGGCCAGCGCCAAGACCCGCAGTGACCGGGATCCCGCCGTCGACCTGGGCGCCTCGCTCGGGCCGGAGGCCTGCTACACCTGGCGCGAGACGTCGAAACTCTTCCCGGTCGTGGTGTGCCGGCAGGGCCCCCTGATGTACGACGTCAGCGGCACCGGCTACGGCGACATGGAGGGCGTACCCGAAGACGATCTGGTCGCCCAGGGCGAATCCTGGCGCGACAAGGTCCTGATTCCGGTGGCCCAGATCATCGCCAGCAAGGTGCCGGCGGCGACAGGCGGTTAACCGGGGCCCCTTCTTCTACCGAAAGCGATAAGAAGGGGCCCTTCCTTACAGCTCAGCCGGTGCGGTCGGCGATGAAGTCGCAGAGGGACTCCAGGGCCTGTCGAGGGCCGCCGTGGGGCAGCGGGGCGAGCCGGGCCCGCGCCTCCTCGGCGTAGCTGCGGACGGTCTCGCGGGCCCGCTTCAGGGCCGGGGACTCGCGGAGCAGGCCGAGCGCCTCGGCGTGCAGTGTCTCGTCGGTGACCGGGCCCCGGGACAGGATGTCGCGGAGTCGGACGGAGGCGGCGTCGCCGTCGTCGGAGCTGAGCGCGTAGAGCACCGGCAGGGTGGGCACGCCCTCCCGCAGGTCGGTGCCGGGGGTCTTGCCGGACTGCACCGACTCGGAGGCGATGTCGAGCAGGTCGTCGGAGAGCTGGAAGGCCATCCCGACGGTTTCCCCGTACCCGGCCAGAGCCTCCGTGTACGCGGCCGGTGCGCCGCCGAACATCCCGCCGAAGCGCGTCGACGTCGCGATCAACGAGCCGGTCTTCTCCGCGATCACGTGCAGATAGTGCCGGACCGGGTCCTCACCGGCACGCGGACCGACCGTCTCGGCTATCTGGCCGTGTACCAGCCGGGCGAACGTCCGGGCCTGCAACCGCACCGCCTCGGTACCGAGGTCGGCCGCGATGTCGGCGGCCCGGGCGAACAGGTAGTCGCCGACCAGGATCGCCACCGAGTTGCCCCAGCGCGAGTTGGCGCTCGGCGCACCCCGGCGCACCGGCGCCTCGTCCATCACGTCGTCGTGGTAGAGCGTGGCGAGGTGAGTGAGTTCCATCACCACCGCCGCCGGCACCACCTGAGCGGCGGTCGGATCCCCGAACTGTGCCCCGAGCGCCACCAGCAGCGGCCGGAACCGCTTGCCGCCGGCATCCACCAGGTGCCGGGCCGCCTCCGCCACCAGCGGGTCGGCGCTGGTGATGTTCGTCAGCAACGCGGTCTCCACGGTGACCAGCACGCTGGCCACCGACGCCTCGACCTGGGCATCGACGAAGTCGATCCCGAGCGCCGTCATTCCGTCTACCGTTCCCCCCACGCCATCAACCATGCCACACCCGCCGGCCAACACCTGGTCGGGGGCAGTTGACGGACGACCGGACGTGGAGGGAGCCGGTCATCGGACAAATTCGGCGGCGCCGTTGGCGAGGTCCAGCAGTGGCGCCGGAGCGACCCCGAGGACCAGGGTGGCCAGTACGCCGATCGCCAGCGCCGTCGCGGTCAGGCCACCCGGCAGCGACACCGTCGGGGTGGACTCGCCCGGCTCGGAGAGCCACATCATCACGACCACCCGCAGGTACGGGAAGGCGAGGATCATGCTGGTCAGCACACCGGCGACCACCAGCCAGGTCTGCCCGGCGTCCAGGGCCGCCCCGAACACCGCGAACTTGCTGGTGAACCCGCTGGTCAGCGGGATACCGGCGAAGGCCAGCAGGAGGAACGTGAAGAGCCCGGCGTAGAGCGGGGAACGTCGGCCGAGTCCGGCCCACCGGGACAGGTGGGTGGCCTCGCCGTCCGCGTCCCGGACCAGGGTCACCACGCCGAACGCGGCGAGCACCGTGAAGCCGTACGCGACGAGGTAGAACATGGTGCTGGAGAGGCCGTCCCGGGACAGCGCCAGGGCGCCGACCAGCAGGTAGCCGGCGTTCGCCACCGACGAGTAGGCGAGCAGCCGCTTGATGTCGGTCTGGGTGACCGCGAGGATCGAGCCGACCAGCATCGTCAGCACCGCCACCGTGCCGAGGACCGGGACGAAGTTCCAGCTCGCGCCGGAGAACGCCACGTGCAGCACCCGGAGCAGACCGCCGAACGCGGCGACCTTGGTGCAGGCGGCCATGAAGCCGGTGATCGGGGTCGGCGCGCCCTGGTAGACGTCCGGGGTCCAGACGTGGAACGGCGCCGCCGCGATCTTGAACAGCAGGCCGATGGAGAGCAGCGCGAGGCCGGCGAAGAGCAGCACCGGGCTGGCCGACGAGTCGCTGACCGCCGTCCGGATCGTGCCGAAGTCCACCCCGCCACCGGTCCCGGAGCCACCGGCGCCGACCGTGAAGCCGTACACCAGCGCCATGCCGAACAGGAAGAACGCCGAGGCGTACGACCCGAGCAGGAAGTACTTGAGCGCGGCCTCCTGGCTCAGCAGCCGCCGGCGCCGGGCCAGCGCGCAGAGCAGGTAGAGCGGCAGCGAGAACGCCTCCAGCGCGATGAACATCGTCAGCAGGTCGTTCGCGGCGACGAAGAGCAGCATGCCGGAGATGGCGAACATCGTCAGCGGGTAGACCTCGGTCGCCCCGTCGGTGTCCGTCGCCTGGCGCTGGTCCTCGGCGGATCCGACGGTGACCGCCGCGTGCGCCACGAACGCGCCGCCGCGCTGCACCGTACGCTCGCCGATGAGCAGCAGCGCCATCCCGGCGAGCACCAGGATCGCGCCCTGGAGGAACAGGGCCGGCCCGTCGACGGCGACCGCCGTGCTGGCGGTGACCAGCCGGTCGTTCGCGTTCAGCACCACCATGACCAGCGCGGCGACCACGGCGAGCAGGCCGAGGATCAGCTGCACCAGGTGCCGGCGGGCCCGGGGCACGAACGCCTCGACCAGTACGCCGAGCAGCGAGGCCCCGAAGAGGATCAGGATCGGCGCGAGAGCCGCGTAGTTCATCGGCGGGAATTCGAGATCCATTATCGGACCTTCCTTACGTGCGCGACTGAGGGCCCGCTCACCGGTGTGCCTCCTGGACGGTGCCCACCGTCGGCGCCGGGTCCTGCTTGCCGAGGTCCTGCTCCATGGTGGCCTGGACGGCGGGGTTGATGACGTCGGTGACCGGCTTCGGATAGAAGCCGAGCAGCAGCAGCAGCGCGATCAGCGGGGCGACCACGACCTTCTCCCGGATCGACATGTCGCGCCGCATGCTCTCGACCCCGGCCAGCGCCGGGTTGAGCGTGCCCTGGGTGGTCCGCTGCACCATCCACAGCACGTAGGCGGCGGCCAGGATGATCCCGGCGGTGGCGACGATCGCGACCGGCTTGTTCACCGTGTACGTGCCGATCAGCACCAGGAACTCGGAGATGAACGGCGCCGTACCGGGCAGGGCGAGCGAGGCGAGACCGGCGAAGAACAGCACCCCGGCCAGTACCGGCACCAGCTTCCCGGCCCCACCGAAGTCGGTGATCAGCGCGGAGTTGCGCCGGGCCACGAACATCCCGACGACCAGGAAGAGCAGGCCGGTCGCGAGGCCGTGGTTGACCATGTAGAGCACCGCACCGGTACCGGCCTGGGTGGTGAAGGCGAAGATGCCGACCCCGATGAAGCCGAAGTGCGCGATCGAGGTGTACGACACCAGCCGCTTGAGGTCGTTCTGCCCGACGGCGAGCAGCGCGGCGTAGATGATGCCGATCAGGGCCAGCGCGATCGCCCAGGGCGCGAACCACTTCGACGCGTCCGGGAACAGCGGCAGGCAGTAGCGCAGGATGCCGAAGGTGCCGACCTTGTCCATCACGCCGACCAGCAGCGCGGCGGAGCCGGCCGGTGCCGCGCCACCGGCGTCCGGCAGCCAGGTGTGGAACGGGAAGAACGGCGCCTTGATCGCGAACGCGACGAAGAACCCGAGGAAGAGCCACCGCTCGGTGCCGGTGGAGATGTCGATCTGGGTCAGCGCCTGCCAGTCGAAGGTCTTGCCGCCGACCACCCAGAGCCCGATCACCGCGGCCAGCATGAACAGGCCGCCGACCAGCGAGTAGAGGAAGAACTTCACCGCCGCGTACTGGCGCTGGTGGCCGCCGTAGCTGCCGATCAGGAAGTACATCGGGACGAGCATGACCTCGAAGAACACGTAGAACAGGAAGACGTCGGCGGCGGCGAAGACGCCGATCATCGTGCACTCGAGGAAGAGCAGCAGCGCGAAGTAGACCGGCACGGAACGCTTCGAGGACTCCGCCTCGTGCCAGGACGCCAGGATCACCACCGGGACCAGCAGGGCGATCAGCATCAGCATGACCAGCGCGATGCCGTCGGCGGCAAAGGTGAAGTTGACCCCCCAACGCGGGATCCAGGAGTACGACTCGCGTAGCTGGAGCCGGTCTCCGCCGGCCTCGAACGCGATCCACATGAAGACGGCGAGCACCAGCACGGCCAGCGACCAGCCGAGCGCGATCCGCTTGGCCAGCTCGGCCCGGGTGGCCGGCATGAACACCACCACCAGCGCGCCGACCAGCGGCGCGACGGTGAGCACCGAGAGGAAGGGGAAGTCGGACATTATTCGGCCTTACCTCCGTCGTCAGTGCCCGGTCGGTTGAGGGCGCCCGGTCCCTTGAGGTCGGTCACGCCAACCACCCCAGCTGGACCGCCAGGAACGCGGCCACCACCAGTACGGCACCGGTCAGCATGGACATCGCGTACGACCGGACGAACCCGGTCTGTAGCCGGCGCAGTCGACCCGAGCCACCGCCCACGGCGGCGGCGAGCGCGTTGACCAGACCGTCGATCCCCCGGTTGTCCAGGAACACCAGCGCCCGGGTGAGGAAGATGCCCGGCTTCTCGAAGACCGTCTCGTTGAACGCGTCGGTGTAGAGGTTCCGGCGGGCCGCCCGGACCACCGGACCGGCCGGCTGCTCCTGCAGTGCGGTGCCGTTACGGAACAGCACCCAGGCCAGGCCGGCGCCGATCACCGTCAGGCCGAGCGACAGCACGGTGATCACGGTGTGCGAGAGCACCGGCTCGTGGTGCTCGCCGTGCCCGAGCACCGGGGTCAGCCAGTCGGCGACCGGGCTGGCCATCAGCGCGCCGGCCACCACCGAGCCGAGGCCCAGCAGGATCAGCGGCACGGTCATCAGCGCGGGGGACTCGTGCGGGTGGTCGATGTCCTCGGTCCAGCGCTTCGGGCCGTGGAAGGTCAGCACGAAGAGCCGGGTCATGTAGAAGGCGGTCAGGCCGGCGCCGAGCAGTGCGGCACCGCCGTACAGCCAGGCCGTCCAGTCGTCACGGGCGAACGCCTCGACGATGATCGGCTCCTTGGTGAAGAAGCCGGAGAACGGCCACATGCCGATGATCGCCAGCCAGCCGAGGCCGAAGGTGACCCAGGTGACCTTCATGTACCTCGCCAGCCCGCCGAACCGGCGGATGTCCACCTGGTCGGACATCCCGTGCATCACCGAGCCGGCCCCGAGGAACATGTTGGCCTTGAAGAAGCCGTGCGCCAGCAGGTGGATGATGGCCAGCGCGTACGCGCCGCCGCCGAGCCCGACGCCGAGGAACATGTAGCCGATCTGGCTCACCGTCGACCAGGCGAGGACCCGCTTGATGTCGTCCTTGGCCGCGCCGATGATGCAGCCCATCAGCAGGGTGAGCGCGCCGACGCTGACCACCACGGTCTGCAGCGTCGGGTCGAGCGAGAAGATCGGGTTGGACCGGGCGATCAGGTAGACGCCGGCGGTCACCATCGTGGCGGCGTGGATCAGCGCCGAGACCGGGGTCGGGCCCTCCATCGCGTCCGGCAGCCAGGCCTGGAGCGGGAACTGTCCGGACTTGCCGGCCGCGCCGAGCAGCAGCAGGAGGCCCATCACCAGCACCGTGCCGCCGGCGAGCTGACCCGCGCCGTTGAAGACGTCGGAGAACTGCGTGCTGCCGAGGGTGGCGAACATGATGAAGATCGCGATCGCCAGGCCGGCGTCGCCGACCCGGTTCATCAGGAACGCCTTCTTGCCGGCGGTCGCCGCGCTCGGCCGGTCGTTCCAGAACGAGATCAGCAGGTACGACGCCAGACCGACGCCCTCCCAGCCGACGTAGAGCATCACGTAGTTGTTGCCGAGCACCAGCAGCAGCATCGCGGCGACGAACAGGTTGAAGAATCCGAAGAACCGGCGCCGGCCCGCGTCGTGCCTCATGTACTCGACGGCGTACAGGTGGATCAGGAAGCCGACGCCGGTGATCAGCAGTACGAAGACCGCCGCCAGCGGGTCGAAGAGCAACCCGAAGTCGACGTGCAGGTCCCCGACCGCGATGAAGTCCCAGAGGGACAGCTCGACCGAGCGGTTCTCCAGGCCACGCAGGCCGATGAAGTAACTCAGGCCGAGCGCGAAGGTGGCGCCGATGCTGGCCACACCGAGCCAGTGTCCCCACCGGTCGGCACGCCGGCCGAGCAGCAGGAGGATCGCCGCGCTGACCAGCGGGATTGCCACCAGCAGCCACACGCTGCCCAGCAACCCCGTGGCGTGGGCGTACTCCACAGAATGTTCCACTGGTGGGCCCCTCTTAGTACTTCAACAGGTTGGCGTCGTCGACACTCGCCGAGCGTCGAGTCCGGAAGATCGTCATGATGATGGCCAGCCCGACCACGACCTCGGCCGCGGCGACCACCATGACGAAGAAGGCCATGATCTGACCGTTCAGGTCGCCGTTGATCCGGCTGAACGTGACCAACGCGAGGTTGGACGCGTTGAGCATCAGTTCGATGCACATGAAGAGGACCAGCGCGTTCCGCCGGATGAGCACTCCGACCGCGCCGATGGTGAAGAGCACGCAGGCGAGGATCAGGTAGTGGTTCGGCGATACCGAGAAGAAGTCCGACATGCTATTTCTCCGTCCCCTTCAGTGCCGTCTCCGAGTCGGACAGCTCGCGGGTCGGCAGGATCTGCGGAACGCTCCGCTCGGTCAGGCCACCGTCGGGCAGCCGGGCCGGGGTGGCGACCGAGGACGAGGTGGCGTAGACGCCGGGGCCGGGCTTCGGGCCCGGGTAGTTGCCGGGCCGGAACCGGGACCGCATCGTCGCGATCTGGTCCATCCGGTCCTCGCGACGGCGTTCGACGTGCGCCAGCACCATCGCGCCGACCGCCGCGGTGATCAGCAGCGCCGAGGTGATCTCGAAGGCGAAGACGTACTTCGTGAAGAGCAGCGCGGCGATCCCCTGCACGTTGCCGCCCGCGTTGGCCTGCTCCAGCCCGGCCGCGTCGGCCTGGCCGAGGGCCCGCCACATCCCGGTGGCGAGCAGGGCGCCGAAGCCGAGCCCGAGCACGATCGCGGCGATCCGCTGGCCGCGCAGCGTCTCGATCAGGGAGTCCGAGGCGTCCCGGCCGACCAGCATCAGCACGAAGAGGAACAGCATCATGATGGCGCCGGTGTAGACGATTACCTGCACCATGCCGATGAACGGCCCGGACTGGAGCACGTAGAACACGCCCAGGCAGAGCATGGTCAGCACCAGCCAGAGCGCCGAGTGCACCGCGTTGCGCGCCCACACCATGCCGATCGCGCCGATCAGGGCGAGCGGCGCCAGGATCCAGAAGGTCACCTGCTCCCCGCCGGTCACCCCACCGGCGGCGGCGAGCACCGATTGCGTCGTCACGGCGTGTCTCCCGTCGTACCGGAGCCGTCCACCGTGCCGGTCTCGGACCAGGGCGCCCGCTCCGCGCCGGCCGAGGTGCCCGGGTTGGTCAACGCGCCGACGTAGTAGTCCTTCTCGGTGTCACCGAGCCGCATCGGGTGCGGCGGCTGCTCCATCCCCTGGAGCAGTGGCGCCAGCAACTGCTCCTTGGTGAAGATCAGGTCCTGCCGGTTGTCCCGGGCCAGCTCGTACTCGTTGCTCATCGTGAGCGACCGGGTCGGGCAGGCCTCGATGCAGAGTCCGCAGAAGATGCAGCGGGCGTAGTTGATCTGGTACGTGCTGGCGTACCGCTCACCCGGCGAGAAGCGCTGCTCGTCGGTGTTGTCGCCGCCCTCGACGTAGATCGCGTCCGCCGGGCAGGCCCAGGCGCACAGCTCACAGCCGATGCACTTCTCCAGCCCGTCCGGATGCCGGTTGAGGATGTGCCGCCCGTGGTAACGGGGAGCGGAGACCGGCGGCTTGAACGGATAGTCGGTGGTGACGACCTTCTTGAACATGTGCGAGAAGGTGACCCCGAAACCCTTGAAAGAACCGGTGATCGCGCCCACGTCACACCTCCTTCTCGTCGTGACCGGCGCCGGTGGTGCCCGGCTGTCCGGCGCCCACGTTGGCCGGCTCTCGCTGCGCGACGGCCCGTTTCGTGCGTGGACTCGGTGGCACCTGTAGATCCATCGGCGGCAGCGGGAAGCTGCCGGACGGTCGCCGGTTGACCTTCTCCTGCAACGTCCGGGCCGGCGGCTGCTTCTTGGCGGGCCAGAGCAGCGTCACCAGCAGTACGACAAGCACCGCACCGGCGATGATCGTGTAGCGGTAGGACTCGCTGATGTCTTCCTTCTGCAGGGTGCGGATTCCGGCCAGCACCAGGATCCAGACCAGGTTGATCGGCAGCAGGACCTTCCAGCCGAGCCGCATGAACTGGTCGTACCGGAGCCGGGGCAGCGTGCCCCGGAGCCAGATGAAGACGAAGACCAGCGCGATGACCTTGCCCATGAACCAGAGCAGCGGCCACCAGCCGGAGTTGGCACCGTCCCAGAGGGTGATCGGCCAGGGGGCCCGCCAGCCGCCGAGGAAGAGCGTCGTGGTGACCGCCGACATGGTGACCATGGCGACGTACTCGCTGAGCATGAAGAGCGCGAACTTCAGCGAGCTGTACTCCGTCATGAAGCCCGCGACCAGCTCGGACTCGGCCTCGGGCAGGTCGAACGGCGCCCGGTTCGTCTCGCCGACGGTGGAGATGAAGAAGATGATGAAGCTCGGCAGCAGCAGGATGGCGTACCAGCCCGGGGCCGGCAGGTCCACCGCGCCGAACAGGTTCAGCCGGGTGCCGTCACCCTGGGCGGCGACGATCCCGCTGGTCGACATGGTGCCGGCGGTCATGAAGACCGCGACGATGGACAGGCCCATCGTCACCTCGTACGAGATCATCTGCGCGCTCGACCGCAGACCGCCGAGCAGCGGGTACGTCGACCCGGACGCCCAGCCGCCGAGCACGATGCCGTAGACGCCCATCGAGGAGCAGGCCAGCAGCACCAGCACCGCCACCGAGACGTCGGTGACCTGCAACGGGGTCCGCTCGCCGAAGATGCTCACCATCGGGCCGAACGGCACCACCGACAGCGCGGTCACCGCGCTGATCACCGAGATGGTCGGCGCGAAGAAGTAGACGACCTTGTCGGCCGCCTTCGGCAGGATGTCCTCCTTGAAGGCCATCTTGAGACCGTCGGCGAGGGTCTGGAGCAGGCCGAACGGGCCGATCTGGTTCAGACCGGGCCGCTGCGCCATCCGGGCAACCACCCGGCGCTCGAACCAGACGCCCAGCAGGGTGGCCAGCACGGCGAAGACGAAGGCGAACACGATCTTGATCAGGACCAGCCACCACGGATCCTTGCCGAAGTCCTGAAGCGTCGGGTCCTGGGCCAGATAGGCCAGGTTCATCGGGAACCTCCAGCGCTGGTGATGTTCAGCAGCGGTCCCGGACGACCGGCCACGTCGGCGGCCGGCTGCCCGGCCCCGACGGTCAGCCGGACGATCGTGCCGGACGCGGCCCCGAGGCTGCGCCGCACGGTCGCGCCGGGCGAGTTGGTGGGCAGCCAGACCACGCCGTCGGGCATGTCGGTGATCGCCACCGGCAGGGTGAGCGCACCCCGGTCGGTGCCGACGGTGACCGCGTCGCCCTCGGCCACCCCGAGCGCCTCGGCTGCGGCCTTGCCGAGCCGGACCACCGAGGGCCGGGCCGTGCCGCCGAGGTGCGGGTCGCCCTCGGTCAGGGTGCCGGCGTCGATCAGGTGGTGCCAGGTGGCGAGGACGGCCTCGCCCGGACCCGGTCGGGCCGGTTCGGCCGGCGCCACGGCCGGTGCGGCGGTCCGGTTGCCCTGGGTCGCCGGCAGGGCGCCCAGCTCGCGGCGGACGCTGTTCACGTCCCCGGTGCCGAGCTGCACGTCCAGCTGCGCGGCGATCGCGTCGAGCACCCGGCCGTCGGTCATCGCCGGGGTGTTCAGCACCGCCTCGAAGGTCCGCAGCCGGCCCTCCCAGTCGAGGAAGCTGCCAGCCTTCTCCACCACCGGTGCGACCGGGAAGACCACGTCGGCGCGGCGGGTGACGGCGCTGTGCCGCAGTTCCAGGCTGACCAGGAAGGGCACCGTGTCCAGCGCCTCGTCGGCCAGTCGGGGGTCGGCCAGGTCGGCCGGGTCGACCCCGGCCACGACCAGCGCGCCGAGCGCGCCGGACGCGGCGGCGGCGAGAATTCCGTCGGTGTCCCGGCCGGGCTGGCTCGGGATGACCCCGGCGGCCAGGTTCCAGGCTCCGGCCAGTTCGGCGCGGGCGGCCGGATCGGTCACCGGGCGTCCGCCGGGGAGCAGGTTCGGCAGGCAACCGGCGTCGACCGCACCACGGTCCCCGGCACGCCGAGGAACCCAGGCCAACCTGGCGCCGGTACGTTCGGCCAGCTCCGCGGCGGCGGAGAGCCCGCCCGGTACGGTCGCCAACCGCTCGCCGACCAGCAGCACCGCACCCGGTTGGCGCAGCGCCTCGGCGAGGGGGGCCTCGTCGGCGAGGGCCCGCGCCTCCGCACCGGGTGCGGCGAGGACCACCGTCGCGCCGAGCTTCGCGAAGCCCCGGGTCACGAACGGCGCCAGGGCGAACACCTTCAGGCCCCGCTTGGAGTACGCCTTCCGCAGCCGCAGGAAGAGGATCGGGCACTCCTCCTCGGGCTCGAGTCCGGCGATGACCACGGCCGGCGCCCGCTCGACGTCGGCGTACGTCACCTCGGTCGCCCCGGCCACGGTGCTGGCCAGGAACTGGGCCTCCTCGGCGGAGACCGGACGGGCCCGGAAGTCGATGTCGTTGCTGGACAGCGCCACCCGGGTGAACTTCGCGTAGGCGTACGCGTCCTCGACGGTGAGCCGGCCGCCGGTCAGTACGCCGACCCCGTGGCCCGCGTCGCGCGCCTCGCGCAGCCCGTCGGCGGCGAACGCCAGCGCCTCGCTCCAGGAGGCCTCGCGCAGCTCACCGGTCTTGGCGTCCCGGATCATCGGGTTCATGATCCGCTCGTTGGCCTGGGCGTACCGGAAGCCCCAGCGGCCCTTGTCGCAGTTCCACTCCTCGTTCACCGCCGCGTCGTCACCGGCCAGCCGGCGGGTGACCTTGCCACGGCGGTGGTCGGTGCGCTGGGCGCAGCCGGCGGAGCAGTGCTCGCAGACGCTCGGCGTGGAGACCAGGTCGAACGGGCGGGCCCGGAACCGGTACTGGGCGCCGGTCAGCGCGCCGACCGGGCAGATCTGCACCGTGTTGCCGGAGAAGTACGAGTTGAACGGAACGTCGCCGTCGTCGCCCTCCTCGCCGCCGTAGACCTCGTCCCGGTAGACGTTGATCTCCTCGGCGCTGGACCGGCCCATCAGGTCGATGAACTTGTCCCCGGCGATCTCCTCGGAGAACCGGGTGCAGCGCTGGCACAGTACGCACCGCTCCCGGTCGAGCAGCACCTGGCTGGAGATGTTGACCGGCTTCTCGTACTCGCGCTTCTGCTCGTGGAAGCGGGTCTCGGGACGTCCGGTCGACATCGCCTGGTTCTGGAGCGGGCACTCGCCGCCCTTGTCGCACATCGGGCAGTCGAGGGGGTGGTTGACCAGGAGCAGCTCCATGATCCCCTCCTGCGCCTTCTTGGCGACCGGAGAGGTGAGCTGGGTACGGACCACCATGCCGTCGGCCACGGCCTGGGTGCAGGAGGCGACCGGCTTGCGCTGGCCCTCCACGTCGACCAGGCACTGCCGGCAGGCGCCGGCCGGCGCGAGCAGCGGATGGTCGCAGAACCGGGGGATCTCGATGCCGAGCTGTTCGGCGACCCGGATCAGCAGCGCGCCCTTCGGCGCCGTCACCTCGATGCCGTCGATGGTCAGCGTGACGGTGTCGGTCCGCTTGGCAACGTCCGTCATCAGAGCCGCCCTCCATTCGCGACTGCGGGGCTCGCAAGCTCGCTCCTCGCGCTCATCAATGCGCCCCTACCAGGGTCTTCTCCGACAGCTTGGGAGCCGTCCGGCCCTCGATGTAGTCGAGGTAGTCCTGCTTGAAGTACTGCAAGGACGAGGTCACCGGGCTGGTCGCGCCGTCACCGAGGCCGCAGAACGATCGGCCGAGGATGTTGTCGCAGGTGTCCAGCAGGGTGTCCAGGTCCTCGTGGGTGCCCTGACCGGCGAGGATCCGCCGGTAGGTGCGGACCATCCAGTAGTTGCCCTCCCGACACGGCGTGCACTTGCCGCACGACTCGTGGTGGTAGAACTCCAGCCACCGGTAGGTGGCGTAGACCGGGCAGTCCTGGTCGGAGAAGATCTGGGTCGCGGTGGTGCCGAGGATCGAGCCGGCCGCCGCCACTCCCTCGAAGTCCAGCGGTACGTCCAGGTGCTCGGCGGCGAGCAGCGGTGTGGAGGAGCCGCCGGGGGTCCAGAACCGCAGGTTGTGACCGGGCAGCATGCCGCCGGCCAGTTCGATCAGCTCCCGCAGGGTGATGCCGAGCCCGCACTCGTACTGGCCCGGGTTGGCGATCCGGCCGGAGAGCGAGTAGATCATCGGCCCGGACGACTTCTCCGTGCCCATGGTCTTCCACCAGGCGGCCCCGCCCAGCACGATGTACGGCACGCTGGCGATGGTGCCGACGTTGTTGACCACGGTCGGGCAGGCGTACAGGCCGTGGGTCGCCGGGAACGGCGGGCGGAGCCGGGGCTGGCCCCGGAACCCCTCCAGCGAGTCCAGCAGCGCCGTCTCCTCGCCACAGATGTACGCCCCGGCGCCGCTGTGCACCACCAGGTCGAGGTCGAAGCCGGTGCCGAGGATGTTCTTGCCGAGGTAGCCGGCCCGGTACGCCTCGTCGACGGCGTTGCGCAGCCGCCGGGCGGCGTGCACCGCCTCGCCTCGGATGTAGATGTACGCCCGGTTGGCCCGGATCGCGTACGAGGCGATGATGACGCCCTCGACCAGCGAGTGCGGGTCGTGGGTCATCAGCGGCAGGTCCTTGCAGGTGCCCGGCTCGCCCTCGTCGGCGTTGACCACCAGGTAGTGCGGCTTGCCGTCGCCCTGCGGGATGAAGCCCCACTTGAGTCCGGTCGGGAAGCCGGCGCCGCCCCGGCCCCGCAGGCCCGAGTCCTTGATGAGCTGGATCAGGTCGTCCGGGTGTGCGGCAAGCGCCTTGCGCAGCGCGGCGTACCCGTCCAACCGCTGGTAGACGTCGAGTTGCCAGGCGTCCGGCGACAGCCAGCGCTTGGTGAGCACCGGGGTCAGCTTCTCCAGCGTCTCCCGCGAGGGCGTCGTACTCACTCCTTGGCCTCCTTCAGCGAGCGCTCCTGCGCCCCGTCGCCGTCACCGGCCGGCTTGCCGTCGCTGGCCGGCGGGTTGGCGCCGGCTCCGGCCGCCTCGGCGGCCCTGGCGTCGGTCGGCCCGGCCGCG
>NZ_JADPUN010000184.1 GCF_015690345.1 Plantactinospora alkalitolerans
ATCATGTCGTCGATCTTCACGTACAGTGCGGTCAAGAGGGTGTCCAGGTCTTGCGTCACAACATGATCTTGGATGCCCTCTCCTCATGCCCGGACATCGACCCCAGACTTCGGAACTACTCGTCTAGAAGGGGGGCCAGCGTGATCCGGGAGGAGGCGTGGGGTGAATCCGTTTCCCGCCGCGCATCGCCAGCGGCCAGCGCTGGTCGATGACGGTCGCGGTTGCCTTGCAGGCGTGGCAGGCATCGGGCCAATCCGGCATCCACGGGTACGGAGAGGCGGACACGCTGTCGTGCCGTATGCCGCAGAGGGTCATGCCGTACTCTCCGTAGGCAGACGCCTCGTCGTACGCATGGCCCACGTCCTTGGGCAGCTCCGGCGATTCCGCCCGCTCCCAGCGCCCGTTCACGGCCTCGTACTGCGACCGTGAGACCTCTCGCGGGTCATGTCCCAGCTCGGTCCATGCGTAGCACCAGAAGCAGAACCACCGCTCCTTGATCGACGGTTCCGATTCCATCTGCGGCTCCGCTACCGGCTTCCGTCGCATCTCGTGGCCACACACGTCACAGGTCACATTCCGATCCTTCCATGTGTCGGTGGCCGGCAACTCTCACATGCACTACCGAAGCCCGCCGGCACCACCACCGCACACGCCTCGCACTCGCAGCCTGACGGCGCGCCCCGATGACCCGCCGCCACTATCCGCTTGCAGACGCATGCGGTTGATGATCGGATGCCGCCATAATGACGGCCTGCCGCGAGTCCTCGACTTCCTATCAAGCCGCCGACGGCAGGGAACTACCTCTGCTGCTCTTCGAGCCGGGCGACGGGACGCAGCCCCGCACCGGCATCATCGTGTTCCATGGCGGCGCATTGCGCGAGGGGTCGGCCGACGGGCTCGCCCCGCACTGCCAGAAACTGGCGGCGCGCGGAATCTTCGCGGTGTCGGCCGGGTACCGGCTGCTCGGTCATGGCGCTGTCAGCATCGACGACTGCATCACCGATGTTAGGCGAGCGGTCGAACAGTTCGGGCGGCTGGCCGCGCTGCGTGGCCTGAGAGCACCGCATCTGGCCTCGGGTGGCAGTTCGGCTGGGGCTCATCTCGCCCTGGTCGCCGCGATGACCGCCCCGAACGGGCCCGCCTCGGCACCGGAGCCCGGCGTCGCTGCCGTCGTGGCACTCAATCCCGCGGGAGTGGATCTGGGATCGTTCGAACCCGAAGTGCAGCGCCACCTCGAACACCAGGTCGGCATCGCCGCAGGCAGATTGATCGACTACTCGGTGATCCGGTACGTGCAACCAGGAAATCCGCCGATGCTGATCCACCACGGCACCCGCGACGAGATCGAGCCGATCGAAGGTGTGCGGCGGTTCCGAGACGCGATGGTGCGCTCCGGCAACGAGTGCACGCTACACGAGTACGAGCACGCCGAGCACGGCTTCCACTACCCCGGCAAAGGTGCGCACTTCGACGACGTCATCGACGTCACGGCGCGGTTCCTCCTCGGCCGGATCGGAGCGCGGTAAACAGGCAGACATCCACGTCCATCAGCGAAGTCCGACGTCTCGGGGAGAAGTCAAAGATCCGCTTGGTTGGCATAGTTGCCGGTAGCAATGTCCCAGGAGAGGCAGTCCCAGTAGTTGTCCGGGGTCATCGCGGGCGCATCCCACTCCGCGATGACCCACTGCATCTCGTTCTTGGCGTCTTCCCAGCCGTCCGGGTCAGCACCGACGATCGCGGGCGCGAGACCGGCGACCAGGCGTAGCGAGCGGGCATACAGTTCGAGCGACGAGTTCACGAACGTCCGTGTCTGGTTGTCTGCGACGACCTGCACGGCACCCGTGTTCGGATCAAGACAGAATTCGCCGCCCCACTTGTCCGTGCCGTAGCCAAATCGCAGCATGCCATCCCGAGAGTTCAAATCGGGGCCGAGTAGGAACAGGTCATACTCGTCGAGTCGCAGCGACTCCGGCAGGTCGGCCGCGGCCAGTCGTTCCCGCAACTGCGGCGACAGGGACTCCCACCCGTCGAGCTCTTCCACCGAAGACATGGCAGTGAATATATCGAGCGCCGACCCCGTTCCGTCAGCCGCGTCGGCGGGCACGGGCCGCCCAGATGACGTACGCGGGATCGCGGTCGAGGTTGTGCCGGTCTCGGTCGTAGCGGCGGGTCGTGCGAGGGTCCGCGTGTCCCATCGCATCCTGCACGTCCTCCAGGGACACCCCTTCGGCGCGGGCGGTGGTGGCGAACGCGTGCCGCAGCGAGTGCGGCGACAGTCTCGCCCAGGCGTGGATGCCTGCTGCCCGGGCGAGTCGGCGGACCAGCCGGAACACCGCGTTCCGGTCCAGCCGTGCACCGGTCGCGGTGACCAGCAGCGGGCCGGTCAACTCCGGCACGCGCAGGCCCTGGTCGGCGGCCCGAGCGGCCAGGTAGGCGTCCACGGCGTACGCGGTGCCGGGGGTGAGGGCGCGGCGACGGACCTTGCCGCCCTTGCCGACGAAGCGGATGCTGCGATGCCCACGCTCGGTACCTAGGTCGGTCAGGTTCAGCGAGATCAACTCGCCGACCCGCAACCCCAGATCGGCCAGCAGGACGATGGCGGCCCGATTCCGGATAGCGGTCTGTCCGGTGTCGGCATCGGCCGCGGCCAGCAGCGCATCGACCTCGTCGGCGGTCAACCCGATGGTGGCGGAGTGGTCACGGTCGACCCGCGGGCGGTCGGCGCCGGCCACCGGATTGGCCTCGACGGCGTGCAGCTTGACCAGGAACCCGTACCAACTGGACACGGCGGAGAGGCGGCGGGCGACGGTGGCCGGGGTGAGCGGGCGGCCACTGCGGACCCCCAGCGTCGCCTCCAACTGACGGGCGTACGCGTTGACGTCGAGGAACGTTGCCGACAGCGGGTCGAGGCCCCGGCTCTCGCACCAGCTCAGCCAGCCGGCGACGTCCCGCCGGTACGCGTCGCGGGTGTGCTCGGACAGCCGCCGGTTGTCCAGCCAGGCTTCGGTGAAGTCGGCGGGTCCGGCGGCTGTCAGCACGGGGCTGCTCGACCTGCGGGGCACGACTTCGGAAGACAGCATGTGAAGAAGGTTCCCAGTTGGTACGCGGATCCGTGCCGAGGCGCGCCCGGCAGAACACCATCGTCGGATGACCGCCGGCCGGGTCAGAGTAACGGGGTAGTCCTCCGCCGACCACGAAAAGTATCGGAAGTGCGGGCTATCCTCCCGGCGTGCTCTCCCAGATCAGAGGCCTGTCCCGCCACTTCACCGAGGAAACGCTCCGGACGTACCTGTTGGACCGCTCGGCCCGCACGGAAGACGGCTGCCTCGTCGTACGCGGCTACGGCAGCCAGCGAGGCGTGTACCAGAAGGTCGCAGGTCGGGCATGGGCCCACATCGCCGCGTACGTCGCCTTCGTCGGCGACTACGATCCTGAGTTGGAGGTCGACCACGTCTGCGGTGTGCCGGACTGTATCGAGCCGACCCACCTGCGTCAGGTCAGCCACGCCGAGAACTGTCGTGGTCGCAAGCAGCAGCCTCGGTGCCGCAACGGACACGACCGCGAGATCGATACCCGTACCGGCCGCTACCGCAAGGTCTGCCGACGCTGCAACGGCGACGCGCAGAAGCGGTGGCGCGAGCGGCAGGCACGCCAGGTTGCCGAGGGCCGCGCCAGCTACGGCCGGGCAACGGACTGATCCCGGCCACAAATCTGGGGGTTCGGCGTCCGGTCGGGCGACGGGTGTCGTGCTCGTTCAGATCGAGTGGCGGCCAGTCCCACACCGCTGGTGCCACCGGCGATCAGGACGATCTTGTCGATGAATTGGTTCACCGCAGTTTTCCGGACAGCCAGTCGGCGGTCGCGGGCAGCCAGTCGGGCTGGGCGTTGCCGAGCAGGTGGTCGCCGTGCGGGACGAGCAGGTATTCGCCGTGCGGCGCCGTACGGGCCAGCGGTTCGCCGTTGGTCACGCCGGGGATGACGTCCTGGCCACCGTCCACGACCAGGAGCGGGACGGCGATGCGTGGCGCCAGCGTGGACAGGTCGACCTGGCGGGCGAAGTCGCGGGCCGCCCGGGACCCGCCGGCGCGCCGGGTGAGGAGGTCCTGCACGAAGGGCGGTAGGTCATCCCAGTCCAGGCGGAAGGGGCCGCTGACGGTGGCGGCGGCCGCGACGCGGGTTTCGCGGGCGGCCGTCTCGGCGACGTAGTAGCCGCCCAGGCTGAGCCCGATGAGCCCGACGCGGTCGACGCCGAGCGCGTCGATGACCCGTCCGATCACGTCGTGGTAGTCGGGCCGGACGGTCGAGGTGGACGCGAGTGTGCCCTGCCCGGGGCCGTCCATCGCGAACACCGCCACGCCCCTGCGCAGTAAGGCCGAGGTGACGGTCTGGAACTCCTCCTTGCCCGAGTCCAGGCCTGGCACGACGATGACGGCGACCGGCGGGTCGGCGGAGCCGCGCAGCCAGCCGGTGAAGCAGTCTCCCTCGATCCGCCGGGCGTGCGGTTCCAAGAGCGCCAGGGCGCGGCCCATGGCGGCGTCGGCGTCGGCTGCGGCCTGCGGATGCTCGGCACGCGGCGCCAGGGTGGCAAAGTGGAACCAGCGCGCCGCCGCCTGGTAGTGCTCGCCTGCCGAAACGGGCGAGGCTGCCTGTTCCGCCCGTGCGAGGTGCTGCCGTGCGGCGCGGATGAAGGCTTCACCCCACCTGTCCAGGGACGTCGGTTCGCTGGTGACGCGCTGGTACTCGTGCGGGTCCAGTCCGGCCCCCGTGGCTCGTGTCAGATTGGCGGCGGCGAATTCCGCGGCGCTCATCGCGCTGTCCCCGTCGTGAGGACCGCCTTGCCGCGAATGCGCCGTTCCCGCAGGTCAACCAAGACCTCGGCAGCCTGGCTCCAGTCCGCCACGCGGCCGATCTCGGGATGCAGCCGCCCGCTAGCGACCAGGCGCACCAACGTGGCCAGGTCGTGGCCGTACGGCGCGCCGACATAGTGGAAATGCCGAATCACCGCCGCTTCCGGACCGGCAAAGAAATCGAAGAAGTCGAGCGTAACCGGGGTACGGCTGGCCTGACCGAACCAGATCAGCGTCCCTCCCGCAGCCAGCTTGGCCAGCGCGACCGGCAGATCGGCGCCGCCGGTGGACTCCAGCACCACATCGAACGGCCCTCGCGCGTCGGCCACATCGTGCACGATCGTTGCCGCACCCAGCCCGCGCAACCGCTCACCACGCGCTGGCGTGGCGGTCACCGCGGTGAGTTCCGCGCCCGCGGCGGCGGCCAGTTCGGTCAGGTAGTGACCCACCCCGCCCGAGGCGCCGGTCAGCAGTACCCGCTGGCCCGTCACGGCACCGGCCGTACGCAGCAACCGAAGCGCGGTGATCCCGGCTAGCGGCAGGGCGGCGGCCTGGACGGCGCTGATCTCGTCGGGCAGTACGGCAAGCGAGTGGGTCGGCACGGCCACGTACTCGGCCCAGCCACCCATCGCCGGGTGGCCGACCACCCGGGTGCCGATCGACGGGCCGGAGCCGTCGGCGGCCGCCTGAACCACCAGGCCCGCGACGTCCTTGCCGGGAATCAGGCCTGGACGCGGCTCTTCCAGCAGGAACGTCTCACCGCGGTTCGGGGCGAACGCCTGGACTCTGATCAATGCCTCGTCCGCCGCCGGAACGGGCTGGGCGTCCCGGGAGAACTCAGCCGGGCGTGCCGGGTCTCCGGTTGGGATCAATCTCTGCATGCCGGTCATGAAACCGGCGATGGTGCCGCGCCAGCCAACAACGCACCAGATCAGGCGACAACCATCGGTTGTCACCTAAGGTGAGAGCGTGGATCTTGACCTGGCACAGGTTCGCGCGTTCGTGCTGGCGGCCGAGGAGCTGCACTTCGGCCAAGCGGCCGAGAAGCTGTCGATCTCGCAGCAGGCCCTGTCCAAACGAATCGCGCGCCTGGAATCCAGGCTCGGCATGCAGCTGTTCGACCGCGGCGGTCAAGGCGTGCGGCTCACCGAAGCCGGCCACCGCTTTCTGGAACCGGCCGGGCAGGCGCTGGCCGCCGCGGACCTGGCCGTGGCCGCGGTACTGGATGTGCACCGGCCGCTGCGGATCGACGTGTGGGGACATCTGTACGCACCGATGCGCACGGTGGCGCAGGCGGCGGCGCGGACCAGTGAACTACGCCTGGAGCTGGGACACGGGCGCGACCTGCCGTCGGCGGCGGCCGCGCTGCTGCACGCCGACATCGACGCCGCCTTCGGTCGCGTCCACCCGCCGCTGCCCGCCGGGCTGACGCATCGGCTGGTACGTCTGGAGCCGGTGGACGCGATCCTCAGCGCTGACCATCCGCTGGCGAGCGAACCCGCGCTCCGGCCCGAGCAGCTGCGTGACAGCGTGCTGTGGACTCCCGGAGCGCTGGACCGGCTTGACTTCCTGCACCGCTTTGCGGAGCGTTTCGGTGTCCGCGACCACGCTGAGGGCGCCAATCTGGGGCTTGACCACTTCCTCGCCGACCTGGCTGCGGACCCGCGTCGCTTCTCGCTGCTGCCGGCCGACGTACCGCTCCCCCAGACCCCGGAGATTCGGCTGGTCCCGCTGGTGGAACCGACACCCCTGTACGCCTGGTCGCTGCTGTGGCGCGGCCGCGGGCATCCACTGATGGGCGCCCTGGTGAACGCCTTCGTGGCGGAAGCCGGGCGCAACCGCTGGCTGGAGTACGACCCCAGCCGCGACTGGCTGCCGGAATCCAGCCTTCCAGCTCTGGCGAACCGGTTCGAGGATGAGGGCGGCCGTACCGTCGCCGACAGCCCTCGCGCCGACTAGGCTCGGCGCTTGGGTAGCTGTCCCAGCCCGCCATCCCATGAAACGTGCTCGCAGCAGGTTGGCGCCGTCGGCGCTGGTTGTTTCACAGGCGAACACCTATGAAACAGCATCACATCAGCCCGTTGGGCAGCGGCGGGCGTCAGCCTTCCGGGTGTCCGTCGTACACGCGGATTTTGTACTCGGTGGTCTCCAGCGCCAGGCCGAGCTCACGGATCTGGCGCGTGATTCGGTCCTGCTGGTCGAGCATGATGCGGCGGCGGTCCGGGATGGTGCTCGGGCCCTGCTCGACGAGCAGGGTGTAGCGCTTGAGGTCGGTCATGGTCATGCCGGACAGGCGCATCCGGGTGAGGAAGACGAGGCGGCGCAGGTCGAACGCGGAGTACTCGCGGTACCCGGAGGCGTTGCGAGCGGGCCGCACGAGTCCCTCCTGCTCGTAGTACCGGAGGGTGTGCGTCGACAGGCCGACGAGCCGGGCGGCCTCGGCGACACTCTTGGGCATCGCCGAGGCCTCGATCGTGGCGTCGTCGAGCAGCTCGTGCAGCGCATCGATCGCCGACGAGGATGGCCCGTCGCTGGCAGCGAGGATGCGTTCGATCAGCGCTTGGGTGGCCATGGCCCACAGCGTACGGCGGTCAGAACGCACGCACCGCGGGCAGCATGCCTGGGAAGTCTGCCGACTCGCTCACAGACGCCCATTTCTCGACGTCGTCGAGCGCACCGCGATAGACGCGGGTGAGATGCCGAACCGCCTCGGCACCGAGCGGGAGCCGGAGCGGCGCGTCGGGGGTGTCGAGCATGTCGCGGATCACCCGGGCGGCGCGTACCGGGTCGCCCTCCTGGATGCCGTCGGCCTCGGCCATGTTCGCGCGCACGGCACCGATGGCCTCGTCGTAGATCGAGCTCTGCTGCGCTGTGTTGAGCACGTCGGCCGCGTTGAACGCGGTGCGGAAGCGACTGGGCTCGACGATGAGGACGCGGATGCCGAACGGTGCGACCTCGCCCGCGAGCGCCTCCGACCAGCCCTCGAGCGCGAACTTGCCGGCTGAGTAGCTGCCGACGGCCGGGAACGACATCCGCCCGCCCTGGCTGCTCATCTGCACGATCGCACCCGAGCGACGCTTCCGCAGGTGGGGCAGCACCGCACGCACATAGGCGGCAGGGCCGAACAGGTGCTGCTCGAGCATGGCCCGCAGCGCGGCATCCGTGATCTCTTCGGCGGCGCCGACCTGTCCGGCGCCGGCATTGTTGACGAGCATGTCGACGCGCCCGAACACCTCCAGCGCCCGCCGCACGACCGCGGCCGCTCCCGCCGTGTCGCGCACATCGTGCTCGATGGCGAGGAGCCGATCCCCGTACCGCGCCTTGAGCCCGTCGAACCGGTCGGCCCGTCGCGCGGTCCCGATCACGTGCTCGCCGGCCGCGAGTGCCGCCTCGGCGAGTGCCAGGCCGAGACCCGAACTCGCGCCCGTGATGATCCATGTCTTCGTCTCGTTCGTCGTGGTCACGGCCCCGACGCTAAGGCTTCGAGCGCGCTTGAAAGCAAGCCGCGCTCAGCCTCGGGGGGCGACGAGCGGCCCGACCCGCTTGATCCACCGCCCGACGATCTCGGTCTTGGCACGGTTGCACGCCGGGGAGCGCGCCGATGGTCGCCTTCGACCGGTTCCGCGACGACCCGGACGCCCGGGCCACCCACAGCGAATCGCAGCGAGCGGCCGGATTACACCAGCGTGATCCCTTACGGTAAAGAACTGTCATTATGATGTACTCGCTCCGAGCCGCTTCCACGTGCTTCCGACGCCTCGTGGAGCTAGATTATCGAATTATCGGTAATAGCAATCCAGTAAATGTGCCGTTGCCTGCCCCTTGACGGGGTGTCGGTAGACCTCCGATCCCCGTAGCGGCGAGCGTCGCATCGGTGATCATCGGCTGCTCCTGCATGACTCATCTCGTGACGGTGGCACGGAGCGTTTTGCCCCAAGACCATCGGCAGATCAGCGTCCCGGTGCCGGGGCCGGTCGAGGTCGGTCTGACGACGTCTCGGCCGGGGCGAGCCACCAGCGGCGTGATGCCAGCGCGGCCAGGCCGGCGCCGGCGGTGTTGAGCAGTACGTCGTCCACCGAGGACACCCGGTCCAGCCGCAGGACGTACTGCGCGACCTCGACCAGGACCGAGCAGCCCGCCGCCAGGGCCAGGATCCGCGGTACCGAGGCCAGCGCCGCGAACCGCAGCGGGGCGAGGAACCCCAGCGCCGCGAACACCAGCAGGTTGCCGACGACCTGACCCGTCGCCGTCACCGGACCCCCGTCGGCGAGGATCGTGAACAGATCCCGCAGCGGTACCAGACTCACCCGACCGGGGACGGCGCCGGCCCGCTCACCCGGCAACATGATCATCCAAATCCACGGCACCGTCCCGTAGACGATGCCGACCTCGGCCAACGACATCCGCCACGCCCACCCCGGCCTGGTACCGGTGACAATCCGACGGCGTGCCAATGCCCACACCATCAGCGCGGCCAACGGCAGTACGGCCACCGTGAGAAGTACGACGCCAGTGAACGTACCGACCCAGCCGTGCCACCCCTGGAGCATGCCACCTCCACTTCTCTCCTACCGTGAAGTCCACTCGGGCCGCCCTTGCCCGGCGGCTGGTCCAGCCGACCGCTGCCGGAGCGTGATCGGGTAGTCGAGGCCCCGCCGCGCCCTGCGCGCGAGCGGCCGGCGTTGCTGCTCGGCGCGGAGGGTACGGGCCTGTCCGCGTCACGATTCCCAGGCCCAATGGGGTGGACTCGTTGAACGTGACCGCCGCGGCGCCCCTGGCGTTTCTGGTAACTGTGCCGCGACCCCGGGCCTGAACCGCGCCGCTTACGGCGGTGGACGGATCCGCGCCTGTTGCGTGGTGGTTGTTCCGCCACCACCGCAAGCTCGGCGCGGGTATGCGTCAGGGGCAGGCGGGCGCGGCGAAGTCCGCCCGGACGCCGACGGTGAACTGGCAGCCGAAGTCGTCGCGGGCCACCACGCGCCGGTCGAGGATGGCGTCCCCGGCTGGACGGTGCCCGGTGCGGACCCAGCTCACCAGGTCGTCGAAGGCCCGGGCCAGCTCAGCGCCGGTGAAGTCGCAGTGCCCGGTGGCCCGGATCGCGCGCGACACGAACAGCCGCGACTGTCCGTGCCCGCCGGCGCGGGTCGCATAGACCTGCTCCATCGAGAACGGCACGAACAGGTCGCCGATGTTGTGCAGCGACAGCACCGGAATGCGTGGATCGCCGTGCACGCGCGGCACGCCGGTGAGGTCCGGGCTCGGCTCGGCCGTGCGGTCGACCCGAAGCGCCGTCAGGTTCAGTTTGATCTCGTCCGAGCTCGGCAGCCAGTGATCGTCCAGGTTGTACCAGGTGGACCGGTTGGACGTGAGGTTGCCGTCCGTGCCGCCGTCGAGGCCGGGGTAGACCCCGAACAGGAACGGCATGTCGGTGTTCGGCGTCAGCCCGCTGAGCGCGCTCCAGAACGCGAACGAACTGTCGAAGCCCGGCCGCTCCCCGCCGGAGCGCCGCTCGACCGCGTCCGACCACTGCCGCCCGGCGTGGGTCAGGGTCGGTGGTTGCCCGACACCGACGCCGAGCGCCGCCGTGATGTCGTCCACCGTCTCGCGGAAGGTGGTCGAGAAGTCCGTCGGCGGTTCCAGGGGGAACTGCAGAGGAACGCGGGACAGCGCGGCCGCGGTCACCGTCGCGTCGAGGAAGTAGTCGAACAGCTCGGCGTCGCCGAGGGCGCCGCAGTACGGCATGGCGCCGACGAACGAGCCGCGGAACCGCTCGATCGCCGCCGCCGTGATGTGGCCGCCCATCGATCCACCGGTCAGGTAGACCGCGCGGGCCGCCGTGCCGTGGACGCGGGCGAACTGGGCGATCAGCGCATGCGAGTCGCGTACGCCCTGCCCGACGTCGTACCCGTTGGTCTGATAGCTGGACGCGGCCCAGGCGAAGCCCCGGGCCACGTAGTGGGCCCGCAGGGTGGGGCTCTCGACCCGCACGGTGGTTCCTGCGCCGCGGTAGCCGTGCGCGAACACGACGAGTTCGCCGTTCCAGGCCAGCGGCACCTCCATGCGGAAGGCGGCGCCGTTCTCGATGGCGGTGTAGGTCTTGCTGACGGGATTGCCGCCAGCGTCGGTGAGCGGCTGGAACGGGGTGCCGTTGGGGTCGCAGTTCGGATCGGCGACTGTGTAGCCGGGCTTGGTGGTGCTCGGCACCGGCGTGGGGCAGGCGACGGGCGCGGCCTGGGCGGCGTGGCTGGGCGTGACGAGCGCCGCAGTTAAGGGCAGGGCCACGGCGAACCAGCGGGCGGCTGATCCGATCTTCATGATCACGGTCCTTTCCCGATCGAACTAAACGGACCGTTGCAGGTCTACCGCCGACCGTCTATCGGCAACCGATCGCCGACCCATACGCCACCCATATGTCGCGCTGGGGATACTGGGCGGATGCGGGTGCTGCTGGTCGAGGACGAACAGCCGCTGGCCACGTACATCGCCGCCGGGTTACACAAGCACGGCTGCGCCGTGGACGTGGCGCACGACGGCCAGCAGGCGCTGGACAAATGCGACATCACCCCGTACGACGTGGTGATCCTGGACCGGGACCTTCCGGTGGTGCACGGCGACACCGTGTGCCGGCTGTTGGCGCAGCGCGGCGCAGCCCGGGTGCTGATGCTCACCGCGTCCGGTGCCGTGTCCGACCGGGTGGACGGGCTGGCCCTGGGCGCCGACGACTACCTGGGCAAGCCGTTCGCGTTCGTCGAGCTGGTCGCCCGGGTGCGTGCGTTGGCCCGGCGCAGCACGCCGGCCCGCCCTCCGGTACTGGGCGCGCGGGATATCGAACTCGATCCGTCGCGGCGGACCGTCGAACGGAATGGTCGGCTGCTGTCGCTGACCCCGAAGGAGTTCGGGGTGCTGGAACGGCTGCTCGCCGCCGACGGCGCCGTGGTGAGCGCGGAAACGCTGCTGGACAAGGTGTGGGACGAGCACGCCGACCCGTTCACCAACGCGGTGCGGATCACCGTCAGCAGCCTGCGCCGCAAGCTCGGCGATCCACCACTGATCGAAACCGTGACCGGCGCCGGATACCGGATCACTCCATGATCCGGCGGCTGACCGCCCGCAGCCGTCTCGCGCTGCTGTACACCGGCCTCGTACTGGCCGCCGGGTTCCTGCTCACGGCGCTGACGTACCTGCTGCTGTTTCACAGCCTGCGGCTGCATATCGACGAGGCGATGTCCAAGCTGCTGACCCAGGCCGCACCGGCGCTGCTGGTCGTGACCGCGCTGGCCGGGCTGACCGGCTGGGTGGTGGCCGGGCGGATACTGCGCCCCATCCGCACGATCTCCGGTACCGCGAACCGGCTATCCGCGGAGAACCTGTCCGAACGGATACCCGTCCGCCAGCCCGCCGACGAACTCGCCACGCTGGCCGCCACCATCAACGGCATGCTCGACCGCATCCAGCACGGCATCGCCGAACGCGACCGCGTCCTCAACAGCCAGCGCCTGTTCGTCGCCAACGCCGCGCACGAACTACGCACTCCACTCACCACCATGCGCACCGCCATCGACGTCACCCTCGACGGCGAACCCGACCGGGCCGAACTCGTCGCCATGGCCGGCGACATCGCCACCGCCGTCGAAACCAGCCAGCGCACCCTGAACGGGCTGCTGGTCCTGGCCCGCAGCCAGGCCGGCCCGCCCCGTCGGACGCCCGTGGACCTGGCCGCGGTCGCCGCCGCGACCGTTGCCGACGCCGCCGACCTCGCGGCGAACGGGGCCGTCACCCTGCGGGCCGACCTGCGACCGGCGCCGGCCAACGGCGAGCCGGTGCTGCTGGAACGAATGGCCGGCAACCTGCTGGAGAACGCGCTGCGCTACAACCACGCTGACGGACACGTCACGGTGACCTCCGGCACCGCGAACGGGCACGCGTTCCTCCGGGTCGTCAACACCGGCCTGCCGGTCACACCGGACGAGGAACGGCGGCTGTTCGAGCCGTTCGTCCGGGGCGCCGCCAACGGCACCCGCGGGGCCGGGCTCGGCCTGTCCATCGTGCGCGCGATCGTCACCGCGCACCACGGAGAGATCTCCAGCACCGCCCGGCCGACCGGCGGCATGGACATCGCCGTACACCTGCCGCAGGCCCTGGAGGCCCCCACTTCCGGGTGATGCCTCGGCGCTGCATGTCGACGACGGGCGGCTCCCTTCGGTATCCAAACACGTCGGTGCCCTGCATCCGGCTGCGCCAGGCTGCGGCCACTCCCGGCGACGGGATCAGCCGCGCCCGGCAATGCGGTGCCGAGAGCACGTTCGTGTGCCCAGCGGGATACACCCGAGCTTGCCGGTGACGGCGACTCGGGTCTGTCCGGCGGCAAGAGGTCTCCGGGCTGATGGTCTTCCTCGTCGATGAACCATCTACCGGAGACCCCGCTATCTACCGGTCACCAACACGCCCTCACAGCCACCCGACCTGCACTGACAGGGCCGGCACTTCTGCCAGTTCTGAGGACTACCGGCGGACGCAGATCGCGCACCGATTAGTTTTCCGCGCCGCGCCCGTCTGTACGTGGGAGATCAACTCACAGGAGGCTGGCACGATGCGGAAACTGATCTTTGGCATGAACGTGACCCTGGACGGCTACATCGCCGCGCCCGGCGACGACCTCGGCTGGAGTGAGGGTGAGGGACCGGACTCGTCGCCGAGCGATGAGTTGTTCCAGTGGTGGTCCGACCGGGTGGCGGCGACGGGCCTGGCGCTGTACGGGCGCAAGCTGTGGGAGACGATGAGCTCCCACTGGCCGACCGGCGACCAGCGGCCCAACGCCACCCGGGCGGAGATCGAGTTCGCCCGCCGCTGGCGGGACATGCCGAAGCTGGTGTTCTCCTCGACGATCGACAAGGTCGACTGGAACACGCGCCTGGTCACCGGCGACGCGGTCGCCGAGATCACCCGGCTCAAGGCCGAGGACGGCGGCCCGATGGACATCGGCGGCGCCACGCTCGCCGGGGCGGCCATGCGAGCCGGGCTGATCGACGAGTACGTGCTGGTCACCCACCCGGTCCTGGTGGGCGGCGGCACGCCGTTCTTCACGGCCCTGGACAGCTGGGTGAACCTGAACCTGGTGGAGACGCGGATGTTTCCCGGCGGGATGGTGCTGACCCGATACGAGACGAGGCGATGAGCACGGGCCAGATGCTCGGCTCGTGAGGCCAGGTCGAAATCCTTCCTGGCGTGCTCACCGTGACCCTCGGCTATGAGGCCCTGCGCTTGGGTAGCTGACCCGAGGGGCAGAGTCAGTGCAGAGTTCCTTGCTGAGACTCCGAGGGCTGCGAGCTGAAGACCGCGTCGGTTGCCGACTTCTACGTATCCAGGTTGACGAGCAGCACGCGGAGCGGCGTGGCCTGCTCTCATGTAGCGATTGCGGCCGTGCCGTAGCTTCCAGGGAGGAAGCAACGATTAGTCATGGAGACCGGGATGCTGAGAGAGGCCGTCGTGCTCGACATGCCGCCCGGCCGGGTCGCATGTGCGATGGAAGGTCACGAGTGCCTGAAGTGGGACGGAATCGATAGGCGGCATGCCGAGGTCGTCCTGGCCCGAGGCCGTGGACGAGCGAAGGCATGGTGTGCATGACCACGGACGACCCCGCCCTCATCGCGTTCCGGGCTGAAGCCGAGGTCTTCATCGGCGCTCTCGACGAACTGGCTCCCTCGGCATGGGAACGGGCCACCCGCTGCGCTCCCTGGCGGGTCCGCGACGTGGTGGGTCACGTCATCACCGTGCTGGCCCGCGTACCCGACATGATCGCCGCGCCGGAGCCGCGCCAGGCGGACACGACTGCCACCGGCTACTACCGTCCCGACCACCGGTTCAGCGACACGGCGAACACCAGCCGGGTCGAAACGGCACGCGGTCGCGCGGCCGGCCTCGACGGCGCCGCGATCGTGCAGGATCTGGCGGAGACGGCAACGACTGTGGTCACAATCTGCCGCCAGCAAGGCGCAGGCAGGATCGTGCAGACCCGGCACGGCGACGCCATGCTGCTGACGGACTTCCTCTCCACCCGCGTGGTCGAGTTGGCCGTCCACGGTCTGGACGTCGCCGATGCGCTGGAGCAGCAGCCATGGCTAACAGCACCGGCCGCGCACCATCTACAGCAGTTGCTCTTCGGCGCTGACTGGCGGCCGGCCGTCAGCACGCTCGGATGGGATCCGGTGACACTACTGCGCAAGACCAGCGGCCGCGCGCCGGTCACGCCGGACGAGGCGGCCGACCTGGCAAGGCTTGGACTACGTGCCCTCGCCCTCGGCTGAGTGGCCAGAGACCGTCCGGCTGGCGGCAAGCAGTACATTCACCCGTGCTTCAAGTATCGGGTGGGCTATCGGAGCAGGGCCAAGGCGAAACCGTCCCATCCTTCGAGCCGACGGTCTGCAACGCGGTGGCGTCCAGCCGCGGTCCGCGCCGACCAGTTCGATGAAGCGGCGCACTCCCTGGACACGTTCGTCGGTGCTGTCGGGATCGGTGACCGCGCCGTCGCGCACGACGTTGTCCGCCACGATTACGCTGCCAGGCCAGGTGAGCTGCAGAGACCCTTCGAGGTAGCGCGGGTTGTTCGGCTTGTCGGCGTCGATGAACACCAGGTCATACGGCTCGACCCTGCGAGCGATCAGGTCAGTGAGACTGTCCGACGCCGCCCCGCCGGCAACGCCGGCGGGGCGGCGGTGTTCGCGTTGTCGAGTTGGTGTTCAGCCGGTCGGGGTCTCATTCCCGGTGACTTCGGTGACGGCGGCCCGCGCGCTCGACTCGTCGACGATGGGGACATGTGTGATCACAGTGTCGGGGGCAGGTCCAACCATGGTGCGTCGGTGGCGTCGAATCCGGTGAGTTCGGCAATCTTTCCGTCGACGATGTGCAGGACCGCGATGGCAAATAGCCGGTACTCCGGGTCGTCGGGGGTGCGGAGGTACAGCGCGGCGGCGGGCATGCGGTTGACGGTCGTGGTGATACAGCGCCAGTCGTCGTGGCCGCGCTGGAAGAGCCCACCGGAGACCCAGCCGTCCACCGCGTCCTTGGCCGTGATGACCGAGGTGCCCGCCTCGGGCAGCATCGCGAAGCGCAGGTCGTCGCGCAGCAGGGACATCAGCCCGTCGAGGTCGTTGCGCTCATGGGCGTCGATATACGACTTCACCACGGCGCGCTCGTCGTTCGACAGCTCGTGGGTGGCGGGGCTCCGCCAGTCGAGGCGGCGGTCCGGCAGCTGCTCGCGCATCGTCACGCGCGCCCGCTGCAGTGCGCTGGTCACCGATGCGACGGTCAGCTCGAGGGCGTCGACGGCCTTCGACGCCGGCCAGCCGAGGACGTCGCGCAGGATGAACACCGCTCGCTGCCGCGGCGGCAGGTGCTGGACGGCGACGATGAACGCCAGCTCGATCGTCTCCCGCGCCACCACCGATTCCTGCGGGTCCTCCGGGAGCATCCGGTCCGGGTAGGGCTGCAGGTACAGCACCTCGGAGCCGACGTCCGCCAGCTCGGACGGTACGGGTGTGCGGTCGTTGCGCTTCTCCAGGAAGTCGAGGCAGGCGTTCGTCGCGATCCGGTACAGCCAGGTCCGCAGGGCCGCGTGGCCCTTGAACGACTCTCGCTTGTTCCACGCTCGCAGGAACGTCTCCTGCGTCATGTCCTGGGCATCCTCGTAATTCGCGAGCATCCGGTAGCAGTGCACCTGCAACTCACGCCGGTGACGCTCCGTGATTTGTGCGAACCGCGCCGTGTCGCCTGAGCGGACCGCCGCGATGAACCTGGCCCCGTCGGCGCCCGGCTGTCTGGCATCGGTCATGGTCACCAATCCTTCCACCGGTGCGAGAAGCTAACAGAACTGACGACGTGGCGGAGGATTTCTGATCGGTGAAGCCGCTGACGCCGGGCCATTCGCCAGGTAGGCCGGTCGGGTCGATCCATCCGGGACGTGCTCCTGGTCGGGCACACCCTCGATGTCGAGGTGGGGCCAGCACGTGGCTAAGCGTTGTTTTTCGGCGCCTGCTACTCGGAGGCCGTCTGGTGAGGAGCTCCCGCGTACGGCACCGAAGGCTGGTTCAGTTCACATCACCGAGCTGATGGGCAGGCTGAAGGTCGACCACCCGGAGCAGTACCAGAAGCTTCTCGACCAGGCGTCGTCCGTGCTCCCCGCGACCTGATGGCATCGGCGTACGCCATGTTCCGGAGCTGGCAGCGCGACGGTACCTGGCAGCAGGTCCTCACCGCGTTGCAGGCCCGTGCCGACGCAGCCGGCAGGATCACCTGGGGCGTGTCCTCACCGTCCGCTACGAAGCCACCGTCCACCTCGCCGCCATCAACGAATGGCTCCGACCGATTTGATCCAACCCTGAGAGCCAGCATCGCAGTCGGCGATAGGGGCGGGGGTGAGAAGGTCCCGACGGGGGGATTGCCGCGATCCAGTCTGTCGCCGAGGTGGCGGCTCTGCGACCGGCCACCGGATGAGGTGGTAACATCGGGTGGCCGCAGGTTTACCACTCGTCCTCGGGCCGGTACATTTCCCGCCTCTGCTCGTCTGCGCGCGCAACAAGTTGATGACGGGGCAGATGATCCTGCGCCTGCCACCATTCCAAGGTGAAGCGGACCTCGCCCGCATTGACAACGAGCGGACCACGCTCGATCGGACGGAAGTACGTGTAGGGAACGCCCTGGCGGGCCAGAACCTTGTCCGGCGCCAGATTGGTGAGGACGCCATCGAGGGTGCCGTAGACGTGGCGGACATCCAATGCAGTGATGTCACGAATCGGAATCAGAACCAGGGGCCAGAGGTCGGCATCGTCGGCATCATCAACATCATCTGGAAGGGGCAACGGATCCTCAATCAGAGCCCGCACCACCCAGGCAGCCTCCCCGGTGGCCCGGCAAACCTCCTCCAGCGGCAGGCCCGCCCCAGCCGCGGCGACGGCGAGGCGCTCTGCCCGGCTGCGTCCGCGGGCATAATCCTTCGCCCGGGCCACGTCCGCTGCCCGACGAAGCCAGTAGGCACGATCGTCCTCGCCTGGCCCCAAGTCACCGAGACGAGGCGAAGCACGCCAGAGCCCTTCCGGGGGTGGGTCACCGAGATGATTCCAGCAACGACTCCCAGGGCCCGCCGGGGCAGTGTTGGGGCACCAACTGTGCCCGCACATCTCGACCACCCGCTGAGTACCGAGTTCGGGCACGAAGACCGTACATGCACGAAGGCGCGGGCCATGGTCGTCGATGGCGGTGAAGTAACGGATCCGGTCGCCCTGATCAGCCCGCTCGACCTGAAACGTCTTCAGCTCCCAGGCCGTGATGACATGGGTGGCGATCGCAATCGCAAGCGCGGGAAACGGCCGGAACGGGCGAGAAGCTCTCTCGTCCAGGGTCGGGATCTCCGCAATGGGCCTACGCGAATCGTCCTCGCCCAGATGACGTATCGCGGACGCAAGAAGTTGAGCGGCATCGACGAGGGCGGGGTCACCCGCGGTCATGACCTCTCCATTGCGCTAGGTGTCCCACTTCAACGCTCGCTCCGCCTGCGTTCACTGTCTACCCGAGCAGACCGACCAGCGACGCCGTCAGAGTAACGATCACTCGCGTGGAAGGCCGCTCAATATCGGGATCAGACGCTGCACCCGCCAACTTTGATCGGGGCCCTAGCTGGCGGCGTCGGGTTGCGGTGCCCCGGCAGAGGGTGGACCGGCCGACGCCGGGGTGGGCGGAGAGGGCGGTCACCGACTCGCCCCGGGTTTGGCGGCCGGGGGCGACGTCGAGCTGGTCGGCGATGGTCGCGCCGTTGGGGCGGTGGACGCCGGCGCACACGCTGGTGAGGATCTCCAGGAGAATGCCGCGGGCGTGTAGCTCGTCTTCGAGGAACACCAGCAGTTCCTTCATGGAGCGGGCGACCCGGTCCGGCTTGTAGATCACCAAGGTGTCGCCGGGCTGGAGCCGGTCGAGGGTGGCGCGCAGTTCCGGCCGGTCGCCGCGCGTGCTGGCGGTCTCCACTACCTCAGTTGCGGGACGGGTTTCGGGACCCGCCGACCCTGGTCAGACGCCGGTGGCCGCGACCCGCTGTCGACCGTCCGGAAACGACAATTACCGAGACACCCCGGCTCGGGAAGACATCAGCGGCCGGCGCCTGCGGTCCGCCGGGCCGCAGTGCCCGGAGTTCAGGACCGCGGGGCTGAAGCCCGCGATGCTGGAGGCGGCCGATGCCGTGAAGCCGTACCGGCCGCGTGCCGCTCCCGTAGCGCGGCCCTGCAAGCGGGCTAGCATCGGGTCCCATGATCGTTTGGCTCAACGGCACGCACGGTGCCGGCAAGACCACTACGAGCGCGCTCGTGCAGCAACTGATTCCGGACTCTCGGGTTCTCGACGCCGAGAAGGTCGGCGAGACACTCATGGACATCACGCCGGGCCTGCCGGAAACGGACAACTTCCAGCACTGGCCGCCGTGGCGACAACTCGTCGTCGAGACCGCCCACCGCGTACTCAGCTACACCGGCGGCACTCTGGTGATGCCCATGACCGTCCTGGTCGAGCAGTACTGGCGCGAGATCAGCACGGGCCTCGCCGGGCATGCCATCCCGGTACGACATTTCGTCCTCCACGCCGACCATGCCACTCTCCTCGGGCGCATCGAGGCCGAGCACGCCGTCCCCTCCCCGTTCCGTCTCAAGTACCTCGATCCCTACGCCGAGGCGGCCCGCACGTGGCTCCACGACGAGGCCGAGGTCGTCGACACCACGCATCTCACACCCGCCCAGGCCGCCCGGCAGATCGCAGACGCCGTCGGTTCGGCAGGACTCCGAGCGGGACCCTGATATCCGGCTGTGACGCGGGCAGGATCCCGGCCCGGCCCGGCACACGCGCCGACGGAGACGGCAGGTGGCGAGTCGGACCGGATCCGCATTCCTCTTCGGTTGCTCGGCCGAAGTCAGTGGGCGGGCTTGCCGAACCAGCGGGAAAGGTGGTTGTCCAGGTCCTGCTGATCGTCGCCGACCCAGCCGACGTAGCCGTCGGGGCGGAGCAGGACGCACGGAACATCCAGTACCGCAGTGGAATCTCCGAAATAATCGACCCGGTCCGACCAGCCGCCGACGGTCAGGCATTCGGTGCGGTCCAGCAGCAGGCCGCGACCGCGATGCAGCAGACCGTAGAGGGTGCCCTGTTTCACCGCGATGTCGGACAGGCGGCGGCCGAGCAGGTCAGGGCCTTCCCCGAAGTCGTAGCGGAGGCCGATCGCGGTGATCTTCTCGATCAGATGGCGGTTCACCTCGTCGAAGTCCATCAGTTCGGTGAGCAGCCTGCGTACGGCCTGCGCGCCCGGTTCGGTGGACGAGAGTTCCATCTGGGCACGGGTGTTGTCCAGCACGTCCGCGGCGACCGGATGACGTTCTGCCTGGTAGGTGTCCAGCAGTATTTCCGGCGCCCAGCCGTGGATCTGTGCGGCCAGTTTCCAGCCGAGGTTGAACGCGTCCTGAACGCCCAGGTTGACGCCCTGTCCGCCGATGGGTGGATGGATGTGTGCGGCATCGCCGGCCAGCAGCACCCGTCCGACCCGATAACGTTCGGCCAGCCGGGTGGCATCCCCGAAGCGGGACACCCAGCGCGGAGAGTGCACGCCGAAATCGGTTCCGGCGATGGTGCGCAACTGTTGTTTGAAATCCTCGAGGGTCGGCGGTTCCGCACGGTCGCTGACTCCCGCAGCGGGGACCACGACGCTGTAGACCCCTTCTCCGAAGGGCCGGAGCCAGAATCGCTGATGGGTCTCGCGGATTCCGGCCACCCTGGCGGTGATCTCCTCCTGCGGCACGCCCACTTCCATCTCGCCCATCAGCGTCTCGGTCCGTGAGGGCTCGCCGGGGAAGCCGACACCGAGCAGTTTACGCACCGTACTGCGCCCGCCGTCACAGCCGACGAGATAACGAGAACGCAGCCGCTCCCCGTCGGCCAGCTCGACGGTGACACCCTCGTCGTCCTGCTCGAAACCGGCCACGGCACAACCGTGCCGGACCTGCGCACCCAGCTCGATCGCATGTTCTTCGAGGAGGTGGACGATGACCGGCTGCGGGATGCCCAGCAGATAGGCGTACGCCGAATCCAGGCCCTCGGGCGCGGGTTTGTTGATGGCGGCGAAGAAGCCGCCGGCCGGACGCTGTCTTCCGCGTTCGAGAATGCGCTTCAGTAGTCCGCGCATTGCCATCAACTCGATACTGCGAATATGCAAACCGACAATGCGGACGAACGAGACGGGCTCGGTTTCCTTCTCCAGGACGAGTACCCGTACGTCGTGCAGCCGCAGTTCGGCGGCCAGGACGGCGCCAGTCGGCCCGCACCCGGCAATGATCACATCGAACGGAAGGGGCGCGCGGTCGGTGCCGGCGGCTGGTGATGGGAGTCCGGGAACGTCGCCCACGGAGAAGTCGCGCTGGACCGGATCAACCGAGGACGGCTCGGCGGTGGACTGCGGCAGGTGCATGAGTGTTGCCTTTCGGAAGTGCCTCGTTGGCGAGGCGCTCCCGGCGACACCTACGTCAATCGCCCGACCGTGACGGGAACGGGAGCACCCATTTCGATACAGCGTTCATGGGTCTCACCTCCTCGGGCGATGTCGCGGTCGACTGCAAGCTACAAGCCCCAACATCATCCCGTCCAGTCCTTTCCAGCCACGTGATCGCGACTCGAACGGGCCCGTGTCGTTGCAGGGCGAATCCCGGCGTGGCGGCCGGGCTGGTCATGGTCGACGGTCTGATCCTGGGTGCCAGCGCTGTCGGAGGCTCGTGGGTGCTGACCCGCACCGACTCAAGAGGATGTGAGCGGCTCAAGAGGATTTGACTGGTGTCAGCGGCTTTGACTGGCGTCGCCGATGCCTCCGTCGAGGCTGTCAGCAACCGGTTCGTCCTCTGCCGCGTCCATCGACGAGATCGCCCGGTTCATCCTCGACCCCGACGGGAGACACACGTCGTCGACCCGATGGTCACCGGTGCCGTCGGGTACGCGACCGTCGCGGGCTGACAGAAACCGGGCGGGCCGTCGCCCCGACGATCGCCTGCCCTCCCCGACCCAGGACCGTCCGTATCCGAGTAGATGCCGCCTGGTCGCTTTTGTGGGGTTCCCCCTAGAAACCTTTGTAGGGTTCCCACAACTCAGCGGCTCAGGGGCGTGCGATGCGGAACATGGCGTAGCCGGCCGTGATCCAGGAGGGTGTAGGTAGGTGCAGGCGACGGTCCGGGACCCGGACGTCGCCTTTCGTGCGTGTGTACTCGGGAGGCTCAGTCGGTGTTCAGTCGTGTCGCCATCGTCAACCGTGGAGAGGCCGCGATGCGACTCATCCACGCGGTGCGGGATCTTTCAGCGGAAACCGGGACGCGGATCGAGACGGTAGCCCTCTACACCGACGCCGACCGCACCGCGACCTTCGTCCGCGAGGCGGATGTCGTCTATCCGCTCGGCCCCGCCTCGGCCCGTCCGTACCTCAACCACGCCCTCCTGGAGCGCGCACTGGTGGAGACCGGGGCCGACGCCGCGTGGGTCGGCTGGGGTTTCGTCGCCGAGGACCCGGCGTTCGCCGAACTGTGCGAGAAGATCGGCGTCACCTTCGTCGGCCCGAGCGCGGAGGCGATGCGCAAGCTCGGCGACAAGATCGGCGCGAAGCTGATCGCCGAGGAGGTCGGCGTACCGGTCGCGCCGTGGAGCCGCGGTGAGGTCGCGACCCTGGCGGAGGCGCTGCGCGTCGGCGACGAGATCGGCTACCCGCTGATGCTCAAGGCGACCGCGGGCGGCGGCGGGCGCGGCATCCGGATGGTCGCCTCGTCGAAGGACCTGGCCGACGCCTACGAGCGCACCAGCCAGGAGGCGCTGCGTGCCTTCGGCTCCGGCGTGGTCTTCCTGGAACGTCTGGTCACCGGCGCCCGGCACGTCGAGGTGCAGGTCATCGCCGACGGGCAGGGTACCGCGTGGGCGCTCGGAGTCCGGGACTGCTCGGTGCAGCGGCGCAATCAGAAGATCATCGAAGAGTCCGCCTCGCCGGTGCTGAGTCCCGGACAGATTGCCGACCTGAAGGCATCGGCCGAGCGGCTGGCGCTGGCCGTCGGCTACCGGGGCGCCGGCACCGTCGAGTTCCTCTACCACCCCGGCGAGAAGCTGTTCGCCTTCCTGGAGGTCAACACCCGGCTCCAGGTCGAGCACCCGATCACCGAGATCACCACGAGCACCGACCTGGTCCGGCTGCAGTTGCACGTGGCCGGCGGCGGAAAACTGGAAGGCGCCCAACCGGGCGAGGCCGGCCATGCCGTCGAGGCCCGGCTCAACGCCGAGGATCCCGACCGCGACTTCGCGCCCGCCCCGGGCCGCATCGCGCGTCTGGTACTGCCCACCGGGCCCGGCATCCGCGTGGACACCGGTGTCAGCGAGGGCGACACCATCCCGGCCGACTTCGACTCGATGATCGCGAAGATCATCGCCTACGGTAATGACCGCGAGCAGGCGCTGGGCCGGCTGCGCCGCGCGATGGCCGAGACCACGGTGATCATCGAGGGTGGCACGACCAACAAGAGTTTCGTGCTCGACCTGCTCGACCAGCCCGAGGTGATCGACGCGAGTGCCGACACCGGCTGGATCGACCGGGTACGCGCCGAGGGCCGTCTGGTCAGTGGCCGGCACTCGGCGATCGCGCTGGCCGTCGCCGCGATCGAGGCGTACCAGGACGAGGAGGAGGTCAGCCGGCAGCGGCTGCTGGCCACCGCGCACGGCGGACGCCCGCAGGTGCAGCACGACTCGGACCGTCCACTGGACCTCAAGCTCCGGGGCGTCGCCTACCGGGTGAGCGTGTCCCGGGTCGGGCAGCAGCGTTTCCGCGTCGGCATCTCCGCCGGTGGTGAGACGCACCGGGCGGATGTCGAGGTCGAACGGTTCGACGAGCACAGCGGCCAGATCGTGATCAACGGCCGTCGGTTCCGGCTGGTGATGGCCACCCACGGACCGATCCACCTGGTCGAGGTCGACGGCGTCACGCACCGGATCAGTCGCGACGAGGGTGGTGTCGTCCGCTCCCCCGCTCCTGCGCTGGTGGTCGCGACGCCGCTTGCCGTCGGGGACGAGGTCGAGTCGGGCGCGCCGATCCTGGTGCTGGAGAGCATGAAGATGGAGACGGTGCTGCGCGCACCGTTCCGCGCCCGGATCCGTGAGTGCCCGGTTTCGGTGGGCAGTCAGGTCGAGACCGGCGCGCCGTTGATGTGGCTGGAGCCGCTGGCCGATGGAGTCGTCGAGCAGGCGGAGTCGGCCACCGAGACCGTCGAGATCGAGCTGCCGGCGGAGCCCGTGGCGGCATCCGCGGCGCAGCGGGCCGAGCGCGGCCTGCAGGACCTGCGCAGCCTGCTGCTCGGCTTCGACGTCGACCCGCACGACCGCAAGCGCGTGCTGTCGGGCTACCTGGCCGCGCGCGCCGCGCTGGGCGGGCGGCCGCTCGAAGGCGAGCTGGACCTGCTGACGGTGTTCGCGGACCTGCTGGAACTGAGCCGCAACAAGCCGGGCACGAAGTTCGAGGTGGAACCGGGCAGCCCGGTACACAGCCCGCGCGAGTACTTCCACAGCTACCTGCAGAGCCTCGACGTCGAACGCGCCGGCCTCACCGAAGGGTTCCAGGCGAAGCTGAAGCAGGTGCTCGGGCACTACGGCATCGCCGATCTGGACCGTACCCCGGAACTGGAGGCCGCGGTCTTCCGGATCTTCCTGGCCCAGCAGCGGATGCCCGCCGACGTCGCGGTCATGTCGGAGCTGCTGCGGCAGTGGCTCGCCGGAGCGCCGCCGTTGGAGTCGCTGAGCGAACGGGCCGGGCTGACGTTGGAGCACCTGATCGAGGCCACCCAGGTGCGGTTCCCCGCGGTGGCGGACCTGGCCCGCGGTGTGGTGTTCCGCTGGTTCGCCCAGCCGCTTCTGCGTCGCACCCGTGCCAACGTCTACGCCGCGGTGCGCAAGGATCTGCGGTACCTGGACCGCAACCCGGACGCGCCGGACCGCGCCGCGCGGATCCAGGCCATGGTGGCCAGCTCCGAGCCGCTGGTCCGGTTGATCGGCCAGCAGATCGGGCGGCCCGGCCGGGACCACGCGCCGCTGCTGGAGGTGCTGACCCGTCGCTACTACGGCAACCGCGGACTGTCCGCGGTCACCGCGCTGGAGAGTGCGGGCTGCCGGTTCGTCACCGCCGAGCACCGCGGTTCGGGCGGCGTGACCCGGGTGGTCACCACCGCCGTCGACATCGCCGCCCTGCGCGACGCCATCGGCGCGGTCGGCACGTTCGCGGTCGGCACGTTCGCCGCCGAGCACGGTGTGGTCGCCGACCTCTACGTCACCTGGGAGGGGCAGCCGGACGCCGACGCGATGGCGGTCCGGCTCGGGCAGCTCCTCGCCGAGCACCCGCTGCCCGCGGCCGTCCGCCGGATCACCACCACCGTCGCCGGCACCAGCGGCGCGGTGATGCACCACCACTTCACCTTCCGGCCCGACGGTACGGGCCTGGCCGAGGACCGGCTGATCCGTGGCCTGCACCCGCAGATCGCGCACCGCCTGCAGCTACAGCGGTTGCGTGAGTTCGACCTCACCCGGCTCCCGTCGGCGGACGAGGAGATCTACCTGTTCAAGGCCGTCGCGAAGAGCAACCCGGCAGACGAGCGGCTCGTCGCGATGGGCCAGGTCCGCGACCTGACACCGCTGCGCGAGGCCGACGGCCGACTGGCCGCGCTGCCCGCGGTGGAGGACACGATCACCGCGTGCCTCGACGCGATCCGCAACATCCAGGCGCAACGCCCGCACAACAAGCGGTTCGACACCAACCGGATCATGATGTACGTCTGGCCGTCGACCGAACTGACCACCGACGAGCTCGACACCCTGGTCCAGCGGATCCTGCCGACCACGGCGGGCGCGGGGCTGGAGGAGGTCCAGTTCCTCGCCCGCCAGCGCACCACCACCGGCGAGCTGACCGAGGTCGCCGTGCGGATCACCCTCGACCCGGGCCACGGCGCGCGCCTGCACGTCGGCCAGCCCTCGACGGAACTGGTTCGGCCACTGGACGACTACCGCCAGAAGGTGCTGCGCGCGGCCCGACGCGGAAACGTCTACCCGTACGAGCTGACGGGGCTGCTCGCCGGGGCGCAGGGCAGCTTCGTCGAGCACGACCTCGACGACCGGGGCGTACTCGTACCGGTGGACCGGCCGAAGGGCAGGAACACCGCCGCGATCGTCGCGGGCGTCGTCACGACACCGACCGTACGGCATCCCGAGGGCGTCACCCGGGTGGTGCTGCTCGGCGACCCGACGAAGGCGCTGGGCGCGCTGTCGGAACCGGAGTGTTCACGGGTGATCGCCGCACTGGACCTGGCCGAGCGGATGCGGGTTCCGCTGGAGTGGTTCGCGCTCTCGGCCGGCGCGCGGATCTCGATGTCCTCGGGCACCGAGAACATGGACTGGGTCGCGGCCGCGCTCAAGCGGATCGTCACCTTCACCCAGAACGGCGGCGAGATCAACATTGTGGTCGCCGGGATCACCGTCGGCGCCCAGCCGTACTGGAACGCCGAGGCGACGATGCTGATGCACACCAAGGGCATCCTGGTGATGACCCCGGATTCGGCGATGGTGCTCACCGGCAAGCAGTCGCTGGACTTCTCCGGCGGCGTGTCGGCCGAGGACAACTTCGGCATCGGCGGCTACGACCGGGTGATGGGCCCGAACGGCCAGGCGCAGTACTGGGCGCCCAACCTGCCGGCCGCCCGCGACGTGCTGATGACGCACTACGACCACACCTACGTCGCGCCCGGCGAGTCGGCGCCCCGCAGGGCGGGCACCAACGACCCGCTCGACCGCGACGTCTCCGCGTTTCCGCACGCGATCGTCGGCAGCGACTTCGCGTACGTCGGCGAGATCTTCTCGGCCGAGCACAACCCGGACCGGAAGAAGCCGTTCGACATCCGTACGGTGATGCGTGCGCTGTCCGACCAGGACCACCCGGTGCTGGAGCGGTGGGCCGGGATGGCCGACGCCGACACCTCGGTCGTGCAGGACGTGCACATCGGTGGCTGGTCGGTCTGCCTGGTCGGGATCGAGTCGCGGTCGGTACCCCGACGCGGCTTCCCGCCCACCGACGGACCGGACACCTACACCGCGGGCACGCTGTTCCCGCAGTCGTCGAGGAAGACCGCGCGGGCGATCAACTCGGCGTCCGGAAACCGGCCGCTGGTGGTGTTGGCGAACCTGTCCGGGTTCGACGGCTCACCGGAGTCGATGCGGAAGCTCCAGCTCGAGTACGGCGCGGAGATCGGCCGGGGGATCGTCAATTTCGACGGACCCATCGTGTTCTGTGTGATCTCCCGCTACCACGGCGGCGCGTTCGTGGTGTTCTCCAAGGCGCTCAACCCGAACATGACCGTACTGGCGCTCGAGGGGTCGTTCGCCTCGGTGCTCGGCGGCGCCCCGGCGGCGGCCGTGGTGTTCTCCGGTGAGGTGAACAACCGCACCGTGACCGATCCGAGGGTGACGGAACTGCAGACGCAGGTCTCGGCGGCCAGTGGTGCCGAGCGGGCGGCGCTGAACGCCCAGCTCGCCGAGATGCAGTCCGCCGTCCGGGCGGAGAAGCTCGGCGAGGTCGCCGCCGAGTTCGACCGGGTGCACAGTATCCAGCGCGCGGTCGAGGTCGGCTCGGTCGACGCGATCATCAGCGCCGCCGAACTGCGGCCCCGGATCATCGAGGCGATCGAGCACGGTATGAAGGGCTGGCACCGGGGTTAGCGCGCCGGGGTACGGAAGGTGCGTGGGACCGGCGGCAAATTGGTTAGCGACGCCGGTCCCGGGATGCGATTGTTGCCGGATGCCCCAACCGGTTCTGCGCACCGCCCGCCTGCTGATGGTCCCACTTGCCGACAGGCACCTCGAGCTGGAAGTCCAGCTCGACTCCGATCCGGAGGTGCTTCGCTACATCAGCGGCCGGGCGCGCGCCAGGGACGAGGTGGTCGCATCCCATGCGCAGCGGATGGCCCAGGCAGGCAAGGTGGACGGCCTGGGTTTCTGGATGGCGTTCGGGTCCGATGGCGGCGCGGCTGGCTCGACGTCGCCGGCGCGGGAGGACGAGGGCGAGTTCGTTGGGCTCATGATGCTTCCGCCGGCGCACGGCCCCGACCAACCTGACGACCCCACCGTCACCGACCTGGGCTACCGCCTCGTCCGCCGGTACTGGCGGAAGGGCCTGGCCAGCGAGGCATCCCGGGCCCTGCTACGGCACGCCTTCGACACCGTCGGGCAGAGCCGGGTGATCGCCCAGACGATGGCGGTGAACACCGGGTCCCGCGGCGTGATGGCGGCCATCGGCATGCGGTACGCGCGCACGTACTTTCCTTCCTTCGACGACCCGCTGCCGGGGGCGGAGCTGGGCGAGGTCGAGTACGAGATGACCCGCGGGATGTGGGAGGCGTCTCGTGGCGCTCGCTGAGGCACGGTCGCGCCGCCGCGGACCGGAGTTGCGGTGACCGGGTGCCCCCGGCAAGGCGTACCGGGCGTTCGGCCGGCGTTCGGCGTCATCCGGCGAGCGTCACCGTTCCGGCCGCTCCGTCGATCGTGACGAGCTGACCGGTCCGGATCTTCTCGGTGGCGTCCGGCACGCAGATCACGGCGGGGATGCCGTACTCGCGGGCCACCGTGGGGCCGTGTGCCATCGCGGCACCGGTCTCGGTCACCAGTCCGCCGGCGGTCAGGAACAGTGGCGTCCAGCCGGGATCGGTGGTCGCGGCGACCAGGATCTCGCCGGGCTCGATGTGCGCGGTGGCGGGGTCGTGCACCACCCGGGCGGGTCCGGTGGCCGTACCCGATGCCGCCCCGACCCCGCGCAGCGTGCCGTCCCCGGACGGCGCCACCGGGATCAGGGCCTCGACGTCGGTGCCGTCGGTCAGCAGGGCGACCGGAACCCGGCGGCGGCGCACTTCCCGCTGGTGCACCGCCCGGCGGTCGGCGACCAACGCCCGGTGGTCGATCCGCTGCTCCACGATGGCACGCGCCTCGGCGAGGGTCAGGAACATGATGTCGTCGGCGTGCGCCAGCAGCCCCTGCCCGGCGAGTTCGGCGCCGACCAGCAGCAGCTGCCGGCGGGTCTCACGCAGCGGGTACAGGCCGGCGAACTTGCCCGCCTCCCGGAGGCCGGTCAGCACCCGGGCCCGGCGCAGGAGGAACCCGGCGAGCCGGCCACGGACCGGCCGTTGTCGGCGGGCCCGCTGGGCGAGTTCGGCGAGTTTCTCCTCCGCCGCCGCCCCGGCGCGCGCGAACCGCCGGTCCGGCGCCTGCTCCGGATCGGTGACCCGCAGATAGTTCGCGATCATGGCGAAGACCGGTGTCGGGTCCTCGGCCCAGCGCGGTACGCCGATGTCGACCTCGGCGGCGGCACGGTGGCCGTACGCGTCGAGGAAGGCCGCCAGGCCGATGTCCGGCAGCGTGCCGGCGAGGTAGCTCGCGGCGAGTTCGTCCGGTGGAGTCTTCAGCAGCAGGTCGCGGTGTTCGGTGGCGTTTTCGGCCAGCCGCCACAGGGACAGGTCCATCTCGATGGTGACGTTGTGAGGCATGCCGCCGAGGACGGTGTTGACCTCCGCCTTGCTGGCGATCCCCTTGAGCAGTTCCGGTGGCACCGCCGCCACGAGGATGCCGGCGACGATCGGCCAGATGATCGCGTCGTACCGGCTGGACGGGTCCTGGGCCTCGATGAAGTCGAGTCGCTTGGCGGCCGTGTCCACTCCGGCGGGGGCGACGGAACGCTGCCTGAGCTGTTCGATCTCGCGGAACAGCCGGGTACGCGCCGCGTCCGGCCGGGCCAGCGCGCGGAGAACCCCGGCCACCGCCCGCGGGGCGGTCCGCAGCACCGAGCCGAGCGACGCGTTCATCCCGGCCGGGTTGCCGGGCAGCGGCGAGAACCGGGGGTCGGTCAGGATGTGCTCGACCACCGCCTGGGCGCGGGGACCGAAGTCCACCGCCATCAGCTTCACCAGCCTCTTCCGGGTCGACCTGCCGCGTACCAGGTCGGTCAGGTCGCCGTAGAGGCGCCCACCGATGTCGACGATGTCGGCCCTGATGCCGAACGATCCGAGCATCTCCGCCAGCATCGTCTTCAGCGTCGACATCCCCATCGGGGTGACCGGGGCGAGCATGCCCTGCACGTGGCCGAACTCCAGGTAGATCCGGGGTAGCGGCCGGTCGGTCTGCGGCGGCAGCGGGAACAGCGTGGTGATCGGTCGGGACTGGAGCAGCCACAGCGTGCCGTCGTGGTCGATCGCCCATTCGACGTCCTGTGGGCACCCGAAGTGGTCCTGGATTCGCTGTCCGACCTGCCGCAGCTCGGCCAGCTGCTCCGGGGTCAGGCAGCCGCGCTCGTCGTACCGGGTGCCGTCGAGGACGTAGTGGTCGGCCACGACGGTGCCGTCGACGACGGCGGTACCGAGGCCGGGGGCGGCGTCGACGACCATCTCGGTGCGGCAGCCGGTGATCGGGTTCGCGGTGAACATCACCCCGGCGACGGTGGGGTCGACCATGCGCTGCACGACGACGGCCATCCGTACCGTGTCGTGGTCGATGTCGTTGGCCTCGCGGTAGGCGACGGCCCGCTCGGCGTGCAGGGAGTTCCAGCATCGACCGATGGCGTCGACGAGTTCGTCGGCACCGGTGACGTGGAGGAAGGTGTCCTGTTGGCCGGCGAAGCTGGCGTGCGGCAGGTCTTCCGCGGTCGCGCTGGAGCGGACCGCGACGGGCCCACCGCCGAGTCGCTGGTACGCCGCGACGACCTCGGCCTCCGGGATCACGCCGAGCTGGTGTGCGGCCGTGGTCAGGCAGAAGCCGTCCGGGACGCGTTCGCCCATCCGGATCAGCTCGCCGAGCCCGGTGGCCTTGCCGCCGACCAGATCCACCATGCCGGCGCCTGTCGCGGCCAGTGCGATCACGTTCATCCCGGACTCCCCTCTTTTACAATACGACTGCAATGTACGGCTGCCGACACCCCATGTCAATACGACTGCAATGTAAAGTGGTCCTGTGCCCAGGAGAGTCGACCACCACGCGCGCCGGAAGCAGCTCGCCGACGCCCTGATGAGCCTCGCCGCCACCCAGGGCCTGGAGGCCGTCAGCCTCCGGCACGTCGCGGCCGAGGCCGGCGTGTCCACCGGCATGGTGCAGCACTACTTCCGCACCAAGGACGAGATGATGATCTTCGCGCTGGACATGGTCATGCAGAACGTCCAGGCCCGGTCCACCGCCGAGGCGACCTCGGCGCGGCCCACCGGACCCGGCGGCATCGTCCGGACGCTGCTGCTGCAGATCCTGCCGCTGGACGAACTCCGACGACTCGAGAACCACGTCGTCCTGGCGTTCCTCGCCTACGCCGCCGTCAAACCGGCCATCGCCGAGGGCCTACGGGGAAGCGTCGGCCAGATGCGGAGCTTCGTCGCGGAGCAGATCCGGGCCGCGCAGGAGAATTCCGACAGCGCACTGCGGATCGACCCCGACCACGCGGCGATGGGCCTGCTCGCCCTCGTCGACGGGCTCGGCATCCAGGTCCTCGGCCAGCACTACTCCCCCGACGAGGCGGTCGCCGTCCTCGACACGCACCTCCGGCTCCTGTTCGGCGCCGCCGACGACGCGCCGGAGCCCGGCGACACCACCGATCGGACCCCGTCGACCCGAGCGTGAACTGCCGGTCCGGACCCGCCGACACCCCTGCGGCCGACCCGGCCCCGCCCACGATCCCCGTACGCTACGACAACGCGCGCCGGACGGACCGGTGCCGGAGAGAATGAGGTTGATCGGTGTCGACCCGGATGGCGGTCCTCGGAGCCGGATCCTGGGGGACCGCCTTCGCGATGGTCCTCGCCGACGCCGGATCCCGGGTCACGCTCTGGGGGCGCCGCCCCGAACTGGTGGACGCCGTCAACCGCACACACACCAATCCGGACTACTTCCCCGGAATCGAACTTCCGACCGGGATCACCGCGACGACGGATCCGGTGGCGGCCATCGCCGGTGCCGAGTTCGTGGTGCTCGCGGTGCCGTCACAGACCCTCCGGGCGAACCTGGCCGCCTGGGCTCCCCGGATCGCCCCGGACACCGTGCTGGTGAGCCTGATGAAGGGCGTCGAACTCGGCACCGCCAAGTTGATGAGCGAGGTCATCGCGGAGGTCACCGGTGCCGGCCCGAACCGGATCGCCGTGGTGTCCGGACCCAACCTGGCGCCCGAGATCGTCCGTCGGGAGCCCGCCGCGGGGGTGGTGGCCTGCCGGGACGAGACCGTCGCCGAACTGCTCCAGCATGCCTGCCACACCGCCTACTACCGCCCCTACACCAACGTCGACGTGGTGGGCTGCGAGGTCGGCGGGGCGGTGAAGAACGTCATCGGCCTGGCCGTCGGCATCGCCGAGGGAATGGGGCTCGGCGACAACACCAAGGCGTCGCTGATCACCCGGGGTCTGGCCGAGACCGCCCGCCTCGGCCTGGCGATGGGCGCCGACCCGCTCACCTTCGCCGGCCTGGCCGGCATGGGCGACCTGGTCGCGACCTGCTCCTCGCCGCTGTCCCGCAACCACACCTTCGGTGCGAACCTGGGGCGGGGCATGACGGTGGCCCAGACCATCGCCGCGACCCGGCAGACCGCGGAGGGGGTCACCTCCTGCCGGGCGGTGCTGGACCTCGCCCGACGTCACGGCATCGACATGCCGATCGCCCAGATGGTCGTCGACATCGTGCACGACGAAAAGCCGCCCCCGCTCGTCGTGAAGGAGCTGATGTCGCGATCGGCGAAGCCCGAACGCCGATGACCCACCTCCGGGTCGTCCGAAGGTCGGCTAGCGCCTGACGCAGACGTAGCTGGCGTAGGTGGCCGGATGCCGACTTGCGTCGACCTCGGCGATCCGGAAACCGGCCTTCTCCAGCATCGGCTCCAGCAGCCAGCTGAAGGTGCTGTGTTCCTCGCGTACGTGGGTGGCGAGTTCGGCCCGGGTCCAGCCGTCGGCGGCGGATCCGGCCGCCGAGGCCAGCCAGGTCTCCAGCTCCCCCGCCGTCTGGGCCGGATCGAAGGTGTAGACCAGGTCGCGGAGCAGCAGCACCCCACCCGGCCGCAGGATGTCGGCGATCCGGACGAGGGCGATCGCCTTCCAGAAATCGGGCAGCTGGTGCAGCGCGTGTCGGCTGTAGACGAAGTCGGCGGCCCGCCCCTGGTGAACGTAGCTCAGGAAACCGGCCTGCACGATCTCGACGTTGGTCAGCCCGGCGCGGGCGGCGTCCTCTCGTAGCCGACCGAGCATCGCCGTCGAGACGTCCACGGCGACGAGGCGCCGGCAGATCCGCGCGGCGGCCAGGGGAAGGCGGCCGGTACCCGACCCGAGGTCGACAAGTGTGCTGTCCGCGTCGAGCCCGAGCCGGCACAGGGTGTCGAGATCAGCCTGCGGATCGTGCCCGGCCTTCCGGTCGTAGCCGGCGACGTATCCCGGATCCAGATGCTCGTTCCCGGCGTGCGCCAGCTCGTCGAGCCACCAGTCGGGCTGTCCGCCGGCGCCGTTCGGCCGTTCCGACACCTCCGCCACGCTCCTCCGCCTCGACCCGGTCGCCGCCGTCGCTCCCCGCGACGACGGCCCCATTATGATCTACCGGGGCCGTACCGGGCCCGGCAATTACCCGACGGCGACCTCACCCCCGGCTGGAGCGGACGAGCCGCGGAAACCGGCCCCGGCCCGGCACTAGACTTCCCCGGCGATGGACAACCAGAACCCCACCAGCGATCTCCAGGCCGAAAGTCGACCCTGCGCCCACTGTGGACGGCCGGTTCCGCAGCGGGCGGCCGCCGGGCGACCGTTCCGGTACTGCCGCGACAACGACGGCGCCTGTCAGCGGGCATCCCGTAACCAGCGGATGCGGCACCGTAACGCCCCCGGGCTGGCCGGGCAGGTGGCCAGGACCTGGGAGGTCGTCGACCGGCTGGACCAGATGGCCGACGCGCTCAGCGAGGCGCTGCACGCCGAACTGTCGCCGGCCGGGGTGGAACGGCAGGTAGCCGAGGTTCGGGCCGAGGCGGCCAGCCAGATCGCCGCGGCGCAGACCGAACGGGACGAGGCCCGCCACGCGGCCGAGGCCGCGGCGGTCACCCTACGCCAGGCGCAGCAGGCCGCCGCCGAGGCGGTCGCCGAACGGGCCACCGCCCGCCAGGAGTCCGAGCGGGCCACCCGGACCGTCGAACAGGGCCGCGCCGAGACCAGCGCCGCCCTCGCCGCCCGGGACGCGGCGCGGCAGGCGGAGAGCGCGGCGGTCGCCCTGCGTACCCAGGCCGAGCAGGATCGCGACGGAGCCCGCCGGGACCTGCGCGCGCTGCGTGCCGAGGCGGACACCGACCGGCGGCAGCTGGCCGAGGTCACCCGGGAGCGGGACACGGCACGCGCGGAAGCCGACCGGGCCACCCGGTCGGCGGCCGAGGCGGTGACCCAGGCCGAACGGTTCCGGACCATGGCCGCCGAAGCCCGGACCATGGCCACCGAAGCCCGGAC
>NZ_JADPUN010000151.1 GCF_015690345.1 Plantactinospora alkalitolerans
GCCTCGGCGAGCGCCACCAGGTCGCCGGTGGTCGGGGGCGGGGGCTCGAACTCCCCCTCGTGCCGGACCACGTCCCAGCCACGCGGCGCGGTCAGGCTCCGGGCGTGCGGCTCACAGAGGTCGTACGTGTGCGGCTCGGCGAAGGCCGCGAGCGGACCCACCACCGCGGTCGACTCGGTGTAGACATAGGTCAGCGTGGCTACGGCCTGTCGGGGACAGCCGTTGCGGGAGCAACGCCGTGGTGACCTCACGGCGGCACGGTATCTCCATTACCGGCTCCGCCGCTCCGCTTGGGCTTCCGACACGCCGGTAGTGGTGATCACAATTCGGGCCTCCGCGCGGAGACACGACCTGATCCACGAGCCGATCTTGACCGCACCGGGTCTACCCTGTCGTCGTGGGCGGGACGTTCACGACGAGTGGAGCGGGGTTCGAGATGACCAGTCCGGAGAATCGCCGGCCCGACCCCGGGCGCCGGTCCCGCCGGGATCGGCACGGGCGCGGGCTGCGCGGCCGGCTGGTTCCGGCGACGGTTCCGCTGGCCCGGACGAAATCGGAGATCTTCGACGATCTGGTGCTGGACACCGTGGAGACCCTGGAGCGGCGGTTCGCCAAGGAGCTGGCCGGGGTCGAGTTCGCGGTCGAGGACGTACCACCGGACCTCAACGTCTACGACTCGGACGTCCTGGAGGACGGCGAGGTGCCGCTGGCCCGCCTGCTGCCCGGGCGCCCGGGACGGCAGGAGGTGCCGCCGAGGATCGTGCTCTACCGCCGCCCCCTGGAGTTCCGGGCGATAGACCGCGAGGACCTCGCCGACCTGGTGCACGACGTGATCATCGAGCAGGTCGCGAACCTGCTCGGTGTCGATCCCGACGAGCTGGCCTGACCCGGGCGGCCCCCACCACCCGGGCGCGGCCGGTTCAGGCGACGCGACGCTTCAACTTGCGCCGTTCGCGTTCGGACAACCCGCCCCAGATCCCGAACCGTTCGTCGTGCCCGAGCGCGTATTCCAGGCACTCGGTCTTGACCTCACATCGGGAGCAGATCCGCTTCGCCTCGCGGGTCGAGCCGCCCTTCTCGGGAAAAAACGCCTCCGGATCGGTCTGCGAGCACAGCGCGCGCTCTTGCCACTCCGGAGCATTTCCGAGCAGGTCGGCCACCTCGAGTCGGCCGTCCATCCAGTTGCCTCCTTATCGCGCACCGGCGTGGCAGCCGGCGCAACCCCCCACGCGGAAGGCGTGTTTGTCCGCCCGGTAGCGATTTGATGCGCTCCGTACGAACGACCCCACTGGAATTACACGTGTGTTATACGTGCGTCGTCAAGCCGAACCTGCTAAGTGGAGTCACCCCTACCGCGTGCCCGGACGACTGTGGAGTCATCGCGGTCTCGCAACCTGCCCTATCGATTCAGACCCGGCAGGGGTAACGCCCCGCTCGGCGAGTTGCGTCAGATATCGGCGTTTCGCGCCCGGTGCGCCCCCTTGGCGTCCCGCGAACGGGGGTGTCCGTGGACCACCGACCGGAGGCGGTCAACCGGCGTGTCCGTAGATCGTGGTGCGCCGCCGGGCCTGTCGGCCGGCCGCCGTGGCGATCCGTTCGAGCTGCGCGACCGTTCGGGCCGAACCGTGCTCCGATCCCGCCATTCGGGAGATCGTCTCCTCCATCAGCGTGCCGCCGAGGTCGTTGCAGCCGCCCCGGAGCAGTTCCGCCGTTCCGGAGTCACCGAGCTTGACCCACGAGCACTGGATGTTGGCGATCCGGCCGTGCAACAGCAGCCGGGCCATCGCGTGCACGATCCGGTTCTCCCGCCAGGTGGGACCGGGCCGGGCGATCCCGGCGAGATAGATCGGGGCGTTCGTGTGTACGAACGGCAGGCCGACGAACTCGGTGAACCCGCCGGTACGGTCCTGTACCCCGGCCAGCACCCGGAAGTGTCCCAGCCACTGCCGAGGATGGTCGACGTGGCCGTACATCATCGTGGAGCTGGACCGGATGCCCAGCTCGTGCGCGGTGCTGACCACCTCGACCCAGGTGGCCGCCGGCAGTTTGCCCTTGGTCAGCACCCAGCGCACCTCGTCGTCGAGGATCTCCGCCGCCGTGCCGGGAATGGTGTCCAGGCCCGCGTCCCGCAGCTCGGTGAGCCAGTCCCGGACCGGCACGCCCGCCTTCGCGGCACCGGTGACGATCTCCATCGGCGAGAAGGCGTGCACGTGCATGCCCGGCACCCGGGCCTTGATCCCCCGGACCAGCTCCGCGTACACCGAGACCGGCAGCTTGGGGTCGATCCCGCCCTGCATGCAGACCTCGGTGGCACCGGCCGCCCATGCCTCCTCGGCCCGGTCGGCAACCTGCCGGACCGAGAGCCGGTACGCGTCGGCGTCCCGCTCCCGCTGCGCGAACGCACAGAACCGGCAGCCCACGTAGCAGACGTTGGAGAAGTTGATGTTGCGGTTGACCACGTACGTCACGTCGTCGCCGACCACTGTCCGGCGGACGTCGTCGGCGATCCGGCACACCTCGTCCAGCGCCGCCCCGTCGGCGGCGAACAGCGCCAGTGCCGCCGCCTCGTGCCGGGGCTCCAGCAGCGCGGCCGGATCGTCGGCCGCCAGCCGCAGCCCGGCGCGCAGGTCGGGGTCACCGCCGGCCGGGGCCCCGCCACGCGGCACCGGAACCTGATCCCCCAGCGCTGGTACCGGGACGGCTCCGGGGATCCGGGCGCCGACCTCGGCCCAGTCGCCGTAGACCTGGTCGAAGTCGCCGCGCCGGTCACCGGTCCGCCCGATGGTGTCGATCGTGGCGTGCAGGTCGACCCGGCCCCCCGGCACGAAGGCGTCGTCCGGCTCCTGCCAGGGACGGCCGGTCGGCCGCGCCCGCGCGACGCCCAGCCCGGTGACCGGGTCGGCGAGCGCGGCCACGTGGGCGGCGAGCCGGGGATCCAGCCACGGGTCGCCGCGCCGGACGTACTCGGGGTAGATCGTCAACCGCTCCTTCAGGACGAAGCCGGCCGCCTCGGACCGGGCCGCCAACTCGTCGAGCTGCGGCCAGGGGCGTTCCGGGTTGACATGGTCCGGGGTGACCGGCGACACGCCACCCCAGTCGTCGATGCCGGCGCGCAGCAGGAGGTCGTACTCCCCCTCGATCAGGTTCGGCGGTGCCTGGATCCGGGCTCCGGGGCCCAGCAGGATCCGGGACACCGCCACCGTGGCGGCCAGGTCGTGCAGCTCCGCGTCGGGCATCCCCCGCATCGCGGTGTCCGGCTTGGCCCGAAAGTTCTGCACGATGACTTCCTGGATGTGGCCGTACTCTCGGGCGCTGCGCCGGATCGCGAAGATCGAGTCGACCCGTTCGGCCAGCGTCTCGCCGATGCCGATCAGGATGCCGGTGGTGAAGGGTACGGAGACCCGCCCGGCGTCGGCGAGCACCCGCAACCGCACCGCGGGTTCCTTGTCCGGCGAGCCGTAGTGCGGGCCGCCCGGCTCGGACCAGAGCCGGGTCGCGGTGGTCTCCAGCATCATGCCCATGCTCGGCGCCACCGGCTTGAGCCGTTGCAGCTCCGCCCAGGACAGGACGCCGGGGTTCAGGTGCGGCAGCAGTCCGGTCTCCTCGAGCACCGCTATCGCGCACGCCCGCAGGTAGTCCAGGGTCGAGTCGAAGCCCCGCTCGGTCAGCCACTGCCGGGCCTGCGGCCAGCGTTCCTCCGGCCGGTCGCCGAGGGTGAACAACGCCTCCTTGCAGCCCTGCGCCGCACCCGCCGCCGCGATCGCCAACACCTCGTCCCGCTCCAGATAGGCGGCGGGCAGCCGGTGCGGCACCGTGGCGAAGGTGCAGTAGTGGCAACGGTCCTGGCAGAGCCGGGTCAGCGGGATGAACACCTTCTTGGAGAAGGTGACCACCCCGGGGCGGCCGGCGTCGACCAGCCCGGCGTCGCGTACCCGGCCGGCGATCGCCAGCAACTCGTCCAGGAGATCACCGCGCGCGGCTAGCAGCGCCGTCGCCTCGTCCGGGTCGAGGGCCCGGCCGTCCGCCGCCCGACGCAACGCCCGGCGCAGGCTCGCGGTGGTCGGTGCCCCGTCAGTCCCATCAGCCACTCGTGCAGCCTAGGCCGTGGGACCGGCGGGCCGCTCGCGGGTGGGGCGGACGCCGGAGCCGGAACGCCGGAGACAGGCTGACCGTAGGCGCCCGGCTGGCCGTAACCGGTGGGCTGCGGGTAGCCGGCTGCCGGCTGGCCGTACTCGGTGGGCTGGCCGTAGGCCGTCGGCTGGCCGTAGGCGTTCGGGTCGACGCCCTGGCCCTGGGGGTAGCCGGCCGGCGGGTAACCCGGCTGGCCGTACGGCTGCTGACCGTACGGAGCCTGGCCGTACGGGTGCTGCTGGCCGTACGGCTGCTGACCGTGCGGCTGCGGCTGGCCGTAGACACCGGGCTGCGGCTTCGGCTTCGGCACGTAGAACAGTGCCCGCCACACCCGGAAGACCACGAAGGCGCCGACGGCGAGCAGCGCGAGGGCGCCGACCATCATCAGGGTTCCGGTGAACGCCCGTCGGAACTGCGCCTCGGCCAGCAGGCTGGAGAGCCCGGCGAGCAGCGTGATCACGCCGAACAGTGCGGAGAAGGCGTACTCGCCGAGCGCGACGACGGTGATCAGGCGGGCCTGCCCGGTCACCGGCTGGATGTGCGTCACGAGCAGCACGGCGAGCACCGGAAGCACGGCCTGCTCGATGCCCACGAACGAGTAGAAGGCGCCCAGCGACCGGTCGCCGAAGTCGGCACCCTCCCAGCCCCCGAAGAACAGCTCGATCATGCCGCTGAACAGGAACAGCGCGTTGGCGCCGAGCAGCACCATCGCGATCAGCTCGCGGAGCGGCTTGGTTGTCTGGCTGGCCTGCGGCGCGTCGGTCGGCGCGGGCCCGGGCTGGCTGGTCAATATTCCCCCTCAGGCAGTTAACGGACGGTGGCGACGCCTGAGCCTAGTCGGCCAACCCGCCCGCCGCCCGCGCAGAGCGGATGGGCGAGGATGGTGAACATGCGCATCGTGGTACTGACCGGGGGCATCGGCGGCGCCCGCTTCCTGACCGGCGTCCGTGCGTACGCCCGTCAGACCGGCGCCGAGGTGACCGCGGTGGTCAACGTCGGGGACGACGTACTCCTGCACGGGCTGAAGATCTGTCCGGACCTGGACAGCGTGATGTACACCCTCGGCGGCGGCGCCGACCGGGAACGGGGCTGGGGACGGGCCGGCGAGACCTGGACCGTCAAGGAGGAACTGGCCGCGTACGGCGCGGAGCCGACCTGGTTCGGCCTCGGCGACCGGGACGTGGCGACCCACCTGGTCCGCAGCTCGATGCTGGGCGCCGGATATCCGCTCTCGGCGGTGACCGAGGCGCTCTGCGCGCGCTGGCAACCGGGCGTACGACTGCTGCCCGCCACCGACGACCGCCTGGAGACCCACGTCGTGGTGAGCGGACCCGACGACGGTACGACCGACGACCCGGACGCCCAGCGCGCCATCCACTTCCAGGAGTGGTGGGTACGCCACCGGGGCGCTCTGCCGACCCACCGCTTCGTCTTCGTCGGCGCCGAGGCGGCCAAGCCGGCGGCGGGGGTACCGGACGCGCTGGCCGAGGCCGACGTCGTCCTGCTGGCGCCGAGCAATCCGGTGGTGAGCATCGCGCCGATCCTCGCCGTGCCAGGGATCCGGGACGCGCTGGTCACCGGCACCGCGCCGGTGGTCGGCATCTCCCCGATCATCGGTGGCTCCCCGGTACGGGGCATGGCCGACCGCTGCCTGGCGGTGCTCGGGGTGCCCTGCACCGCGGCCGGGGTGGGCGGGCTCTACGGTCCCCGCTCCGCCGGTGGCATCCTGGACTCCTGGCTGGTGGACACCACCGACGCCGGTGCCGAGGTCCCGGGCCTGACCGTGCGGGCGGCACCGCTGTGGATGACCGACGAGGCGGCGACCGTGACGATGGTCCGGACCGCGATGGAGCTCCGATGAGACTAGAGGTGTTACCCGTACTCGGCATCGGCGACGTCACCGAGGGCGACGACCTGGCGGCGCTGATCTCGACCGCCGCCCCCTGGCTGCGCGACGGCGACGTACTGGTGGTGACCAGCAAGATCGTGTCCAAGGCGGAGGGCCGGATGGTCGACGTACCGGTCGACGGGCCGGAGCGGGAGGCGGCCCGGATCGAGATCCTCGCCGGGGAGACCGCCCGGCCGGTGGCCCGGCGCGGCGCGACCCGGATCGTGCAGACGCACCACGGATTCGTGATGGCCTCGGCCGGGATCGACGCCTCCAACGTGGACCGTTCGCGGCTGGTGCTGCTGCCGAAGGACCCGGACGCGTCCGCCCGGGGGCTACGGGCCGCGATCCGAGAGCAGCACGGCGCCGACGTGGCGATCATCGTTTCGGACACGATGGGCCGTCCGTGGCGCAACGGCCTCACCGACGTGGCGCTGGGCGTCGCCGGGATGCCGGCGGTCCGCGACCACCGGGGCGAGGTCGACCCGTACGGCAACAAGCTGAGCATCACCCAGATGGCCGTGGTGGACGAGTTGGCCGGTGCGGGCGAACTGGTGAAGGGCAAGTGCGACCAGGTACCGGTCGCGGTGATCCGCGGTTACCTGAACGCCGCCGAGCCGGACGACGGTGCCGGCGCGGCGGCCCTGGTCCGGGACGCGGCGCACGATCTCTTCGCGTTGGGCACCGCCGAGGCGAGGGCGGAGGGGCTACGCGCCGCCGCCACCCTCGGCGACTCGACCACCCCGACCGGCCGCCGGGCCGCCGGACCGGACGAGCCGACCGGGCTGGTCGACCTGACGGCGGTGAACCGGGCGATCGGCACGGTGGCCGGGGTGGTCACCCCGGGCACGGTCTTCACCCTGGTCAACGACGAGCGGGTACGGTACCGGCTCGGCGGTACGTCGCCGACCGGGCCGATCTCGTCCGCTGCGCCCGGAACAACGGCACCGTCCGGTGCCACCGCGCTGATCGACTGCTGGCCGCCCCGCCCGCCCGCGTCGCACGGCACCGATCCGTACGGCGCCGCGTCCGCCCTCGGCGCGAACGTGGTGGATCCCGGCGCGCTCATCCGGTTCGGTGCCGACCTGCACCGGCTGCGTGCCGCGCTGGCCGCCGAGGGCGTCGACTCGACCGTGCTTCCGGCGCCCGCCGGCGCCGTCGGGGCGACCCTGGTGGTCACCGGTCCCCCGGCCCCGGTCGTCCCGCCGCTCTGACCCGGCCCGGCCGTCCACCGCCCGCGAAGGCGGACGGTGGTCGTGGTCAGCCGTCCAGCATCGCCCGGCCGAGCGGGGTCAGGGTGTGCAGCACGGTGTTGCGGTCCCGGTGACTGACCAGCAGCCCCGCGTTGCGCAGCACGGAGGTGTGCTGGCTCGCGGCGGCCGGCGAGATGTGCAGCCGGCGGGCCACCTCCCCGGTGGAACAGCCGTCCCCCACCACCTCCAGGACCCTCGCCCGGGTACGCCCGATCAGCGCCGCCAGTGCCGCCCGGCCGCTGCCCTGTCCGGCCGACGGGGCGGAACCGGCGCCCTCGCGCGGGGCCGGGACCAGGCCGCCCAGCCGGTCGACCGGATAGACCAGGACCGGAGGCAGTTCGGGGTCGACCAGGGTCACCGGGATACGGGCGCAGAAGAACGACGGCACCAGGAGCAGTCCACGCCCGTCGAGATGCAACTCCCGGACGACCGGATAGTCCGGGACCTCGAGCACCCCGGAGTCCCAGCGCATCGCCGGACGCAGGCTGGCCAGCAGTCCTTCGGCGCCACCGTCGAGCAGCGCCCGGCCCCGGCGGTTCCGGTCCGCCTCCACGGCCGCCTGGATCCTCGCCCAGTACGGCTCGATCGCCGTCACCTGGTAGACCCGCATCGAATCGGTCAGGTACCGCAGCACCTCGCCGTCCCCCCGGGCCAGGGCGCTCGCCGAACTGGGCAGCGAGAGCGGGTTCTCCCCGGCGAGCACGTTCAGGTCCCGCTCCAGTGCGGCGATCGGCGTGGACCGGATGCCGTCCAGTCCCGCCTCCAGCCCGTGCAGGCTCTGGTACGGGGTCAGGAAGTCGGGAAAGTAGCCACGGGGCGGGTTGAGTGCGAGCAACAGCCGTAGCTGGCCGAGCGCGCTGTCCCGGCGGAGCCCGCCCGACACGTCACGCCGCCAGCCGGCCATCACCGGATCGCGGCTGCGCCCCTGCAACAGGTGCAGGCTGAGGACAAGCTCCCAGACCTGGTCCGCGGCAGGTGCGACGCGGGTCCGGGCGACGTCCTCGCTGGAGAAGAAGATTCTCAGCATGGCACGCACTCCCGAGTCGCCGGATGAGGGTGTCCGGCAACCCGTCGAACTCTACCCCGATGCCATCCATCTCTATCTTTCAGCCAGAGCTGAAATACCTCGACGGCCAGCGGACCCACCGGGCATGCTCACTGTGCCGATACCGGGGTCACCGGCGTCCATGACGCTGGACCGGCCCTGCGGTGTGCCGGGGGTAGGGGAGGAACGCGGCACCCGGACGGTCCCAACGAGGGTTCGCGGCCCTTTCATCCGCGAAGGGTTCCGTCCGGGTAGTCGCCTTCCGCACCATGCCGATCCCCCACCCCGATCCAGAGCGCGACCCGGTGATCCTCGTCGGTCACGTAGTACCGGGCACCGTCCAGTTCGGTCAGACCCTCCACGTTGTGCAACGGCGCGAGGTCCGACACCAGCTCGCCGGCCAGCACCGGGCCTTCCTGACCGGCACCCCACCGGAACCGCACGTGCCGACTGGGAACGTCTCCTCCGGAGGGATGCTCGTCGAGCAGCACCGAGCCCTTGCCGAGCGCGTCGATCGAGCCGATCACGGCGTCGTACGAGCCGTCGTTCCGGGACGAGAGCGCCCGGAACCCGGTGAGTTCGCCGGGCCGGGTGACCCCGGTCACCGCGTACGCCCCGACGACCCGTGGCCAGCTCCGCCGGTCGAACATCCCGGCCAGGTCAGCCACCTCGACGGCGATCGGTTCGCCCCGGTCGGTCACCGGGAAGCGCAGCCCGAGCAGCAGGGTGCCGGCCGGGGTGAAGGCCGCCGCCTCCACGTTCACCGGTAGGTCGTTGTCGGCCAACCGGCTCACCCAGGTCTTCGCCCGCGCGGTACCCCGGTCCCGGGTGGCGACGATGAACCGGTGCCGCACCTGCTCGCCAGGGGGCAGCACGGTGATGCCGGCGGCCACGATGGCGTCGTTCACGGCCCGGTGCAGTCGGAACTGGTTCCGTACCACGTGCAGCCGGGGCACCGGGACGACCGCGTCGGCCTCCCGGAACCGCGCCACGAAGGCGCGACGGGGACGCAGCGGTCCGCGCTTCGAACCGAAGTGCGAACCCAGCACGTAGATCCACTCGCCGTACCGGGCCAGCGCCTCGCCGTCCTCGGTCCGGCCGTTCTCCGCACCGGCGTCCATCGGCAGGTGGTGGGTGACCCATCCGCCGTCGTACCGCTCGATCAGCAGGGCCAGGCACTGCTCGACCGACCCCTCGTCGAGCACCGTCCAGAAGGCTCGCCGTGCGCCGTGCGCGGCGAGCAGCGCGGGCGAATGTACCGGCAACAGGTCGCTCGCCTCGTTGCCGGCGACGCCGAGTTCCACCGTACGCAGAGGGCGGGTCATAGGATCATGCTACGAGTTCCGCCTAGGGTGACCGGTGTGCTGGATGCCCTGTACGCCGACGCGCTGACCCTGCTCACCGCCTGGCAACCGCCGACCGCCGGTGCGGCCGGTGCCCTGGACCGGACCCTCCGCCTGCTCCGCGACGGCGGGCCGCAGGCGATGACCCGGGAACACCGCCCCGGCCACGTCACGGCCAGCACGCTGGTGCTGGACTCGACCGGCAGCCGGGTGCTGCTCTGCCTGCACGGCCGGTTCCGCAAGTGGGTGCAGCTCGGCGGGCACTGCGAGGCGACCGACCCGAGCCTGGCCGGTGCGGCGCTGCGGGAGGCCACGGAGGAGTCCGGCATCGACGGGCTCCGGCTGGACCCGGTACCGATCGACCTGGACATCCATCCGGTGCCCTGCGTCGGCGGCTCCCAGCACCACGACGTACGGTTCGCCGCGATCGCTCCGGCGGGCGCCGTCGAGCGGGTCAGCGCCGAATCGGTCGAACTCGGCTGGTTTACGCCCGACGCGCTGCCCGAGCCGCTGGCGGACGCCACCGAGCAACTGGTGGCGCCGGCCCTGGCGGCGTTCAGACGTAGTTCTCTTCGCCCCGCTCCTTGAGCTCGTCGACCAGTTTCTTGACGTCCTGGGCCCGGTCGCGGGGGCAGACCAGCACCGCGTCCGGAGTGTCCACCACGATCAGGTCCCGCAGGCCCAGCCCGGCGACCAGCCGGCCGGACTGCGGCACCACCACCAGGCGCTCGCAGTCCCGGAGCAGTACGCCGGGCTTCGGCTCGACCTGCTCGGCACCGAGCACCACGTTGCCGGTCCCGTCGGCCGGCAGCACCTCGCCGAGCGTGTCGAAGTCGCCGACGTCGTTCCAGCCGAAGTCGCCCGGCACGGTGGCGACCCGCCCGGCCGTGGCGGCACCCTCCATCACGGCGTAGTCGACGGAGATCTTCGGCAGCGTGGGCCAGACGGTGCCGAGCACCTCCTCCCGCTCGGGCGTCTCCCACGAGTTCGCGATGGTGGTCAGCCCGGCGTGCAGCGCGGGCTGCTGCCGGGCCAGCTCGGCCAGGAAGACGTCGACCCGCCAGACGAACATGCTCGCGTTCCAGAGATGCCGGCCGGAGCGCAGGTACGCCTCGGCGACGTCGGCCGCCGGCTTCTCCTTGAACTCCTCGACCCGGCGCAACGACCCCGAGCCGAGCAGCTCGCCGCACTGGAGGTAGCCGTACCCGGTCTCGGCCCGGGTGGGTTTGATGCCCACCGTCATCAGCAGGCCCTGCTCGGCACCGCCGACCGCCTCCCGGACCGTCGCGGCCCAACCGTCCGGGTCGCCGATCAGGTGGTCCGCCGCGAACGAACCCATCACGGCCTCCGGCTCGCGCAACGCGATCACCGCGGCGGCCAGCGCGATCGCCGCACAGGAATCCCGGGGCGAGGGCTCGACCAGGATGTTCTCCTCGGGCAGGCCGGTCAGTTGGCGGGCGACCGCGGCCACGTGCGCGGCGCCGGTGACCACCATGGTCCGCTCCGGAGTGGTCAGCGGCCCGAGCCGGTTGACCGTGGCCTGCAACAGCGAGTCGCCGGTGCCGGTGAGCGGATGGAGGAACTTGGGATGAGCGGCACGGGACAGCGGCCACAGACGTGTACCGCTACCGCCCGCCGGGATGACGGCGAAGAGCATCAGCACATCATGCCGGACACGTGTGCCCGGTCACTCCGGCTTGTCGCGACGGTGCGCGACCAATCCGGCACGCGAAGCGATGAAAGCCCCGCTGACCTGGGATTCTTCCGATGATCATGCGCGGGCCCGACTCCACGCCGCGATGTGCACCTCGGCACTCGACTCCCAGGTGAACTCCTTGGCCCGGTCGAAGCCCGCCTTCGCCAGCGAGAGGCGACGCGACTCGTCGTCCAGTAGCGCGCCGAGATCCGTCGCGATCTGCTGCGGATCCTCGCTGGTGTAGGCGACCGCGTCACCGCCCACCTCCGGCAACGACAGCCGCGGCGTGGTCAGCACCGGCGCGGCGCAGGCCATCGCCTCCAGGATCGGCAGGCCGAATCCCTCACCGTAGGACGGATAGGCGGCGACCAACGCGCCACCGAGGAAACCAGGCAGGTCGGCGTAGCGCAGATAGCCGGGACGCAGCAACCGCAGGTGCGCCGGTACGTCGGCGACGGCCCGGTCGATCTCGTCATCGTGACCCTGGCCACCGGCGATCACCAGTGCCGGCGGGGCGGGCCGGTCCTTCACCGCGAGGACCCAGCCCCGGATGAGGTTGGGCACGTTCTTGCGCGGCTCCTTGGATCCGAGGAACGCCACGTAGCTACTCGTGCCCAGACCGAGCCGGGCACGTACCCGCGCCTTCTCCTCGTCGCCCGGCGCGCGGAAAGCCGCCTGGTCGACCCCGTGGTACGCCACGTCGATCCGGGTCGGATCGGCGTCCAACAACCGGATCAACTCGTCCCGGGTCGCCTTGCTCGGCACGATCACCCGGTCCGCCCGACGCAACGAGGTCTTGATCGCGCTGCGGAAGAAGGTCCGCCGGGACTTGTCGTAGTGCTCGGGCTCGGTGAAGAAGGTGGCGTCGTGCACGGTGACGGTCACCGGACAGCCGGCCCGCAGCGGACAGGTGTAGAACGGCGAGTGCAGGACCTGCGCGCCGACCTGCTGGGCGAGCATCGGAAGCCCGGTCTGCTCCCAGGCGAGCCGCGCCGGCCGGTGCGCCACCGCCGCCGGTGCCGGAATCACCTCCGCACCCGGCAGCATCCGGGCGTACCGCTCACCGTCCGTGCGCAGTGCGACCACGACCAGTTCGAGGCCCGGTCCGATGACCTTGCCCAGGGCGCCGAGCAGCCCGTCGACGTATCTACCAACGCCGCCACGGTCGGCGGGCACGCTGGTGGCGTCAATGAGCACGCGGGGCGGACGACCGGCGGTCACTGGGCGACTCCTCGATCTGGTGTGGTGTGGGGAACAACACTGGATCCAAGCCTACGCCGCGCCCGCCCGAGCGCGTCGACTGCGACCCGTCGGGCAACTGTCTTTCCGATGACTCAAACCGTTCGCGGGTGTCGCTGGTCACAGTGGGTACCAGAACCATACGAATGAGTACTGACGGCCGCCGATGCGGCGACACCGACCTTCCGGCGTGGCCACCGTCGACCGTCAACCGTCCGGGTCGGTATCGTCGCGGACGATGACCGAGAACATTGCCGGGATCTTCGCCGCCGCGATCGCCGCCGACCCGACCCGACCCCTGCTGACCTGGTACGACGACGCGACCGGCGACCGTACCGAACTCTCCGGCGCGACCCTGGCCAACTGGGTCGCCAAGACCGCCAACCTGCTGGTCGACTCGGCCGGGCTGGCGCCGGGGAACTCCGCCGGAGTGCTGCTGCCACCACACTGGCAGACCGCCGCCGTCCTGCTCGGCTGCTGGTCGGCCCGGTTGGAGGTGATCGGCGGCCAACCCGGTGACCCGGTGACCCGCCCGGTCGACGTGCTCTTCGCCGCCACCGACCGGATCACCGAGGCGACGGCCTGGTCGGCCGGCGACCGGTACGCCCTCGCGCTCGCTCCGCTCGCCGCCCCGGCACGCGACCTGCCGGCGGGTTACGTCGACTACGTGATCGAGGTACGCGGACACGGCGACCACTTCACCCCCGAGCCGCAGGACGGTCCCCAGGACGCCCCGCTCGCCGCTCGGGCCGCCCGGCGAGCCACCGAACTCGGCATCGGTACCGGCGACCGGGTGCTGGTCGACGCGGCCCGGCACCCGGACCCGGTGGACTGGCTGCTCGCCCCGCTGACCGTCGGCGCCAGCGTGGTGCTCTGCGGCCGGCTCGACCGGGACCGGCTGGCCGGTCGGACGGCCACGGAAAAGGTCACCGTGCAACTGACCTGACCGCCGCCCTACCCGGCGCCGCCACCCTGCCCGGTCGCCCTACCCGGCGCCGCCACGCTGCCTGGCGAACCGCTCGAAGGCGACCAGCGACTCCGGGTTCACCAACGCGCCGGTGGCGGCGGCCGAGTCGATCGGCGCCCCGGTGAGGATCTTCTTCACCGGCACCTCCAGCTTCTTGCCGGACAGAGTCCGGGGCACCGCGCCGACCTGGTGGATCTCGTCGGGCACGTGCCGGGGCGACAGGCCGGTACGCAGTTCGCGGGCGATCCTCGCGGCCAACGCCGGATCCCACTCCAGCCCCTCGCCCAGCACCACGAAGAGCAGCAGTTCACCGGCGCCGCCCTCGTCGTCCTCCAGATGCACCACCACCGAGTCGGTCACCTCGGGCAACCCCTCCACCACCGAGTAGAACTCGGCGGTGCCGAGCCGTACCCCGCCCCGGTTCAGGGTGGCATCGGAGCGGCCGGTGATCACACAGCTACCCCGTTCGCTGATGGTGATCCAGTCCCCGTGCCGCCACACCCCCGGATAGACGTCGAAGTACGCCTCCCGGTAGCGGACCCCGTCCGGATCGTTCCAGAACCCCACCGGCATGCTCGGCATCGGCGCGGTGATCACCAGCTCGCCGAGCTGGTCGATCACCGGCGAGCCGTCCGCCGACCGGGCCTCGACCCGGGAACCGAGACAACGGCAGGCGATCTCTCCGGCCCGTACCGGCAGCAGCGGCACGCCGCCGACAAAACCGGTACAGACGTCGGTGCCGCCGGAGAGCGAATCAAGTCGCAGGTCGGCGCCGACCGCGTCGTACACCCAGCGGAAGCCCTCGGCGGGCAGCGGCGCACCGGTCGATCCGACACCGCGCAGCGCGGACAGGTCGACCAGGTCCGCCGGGCGCAACTCGGCCTTGCGGCAGGCCAGCAGGAACGGCGCCGAGGTACCGAAGTAGCTGGTCCGGGTGTCGGCGGCGAGCCGCCACAGGGTGCCGAGATCGGGTCGCGCCGGCCGACCCGGCTCGGCCGCCACCGCCGGGTTGCCGTCGAACAGCACGATCGCCGCACCCACCGCCGGCCCGCTGACCAGGAAGTTCCACATCATCCAGCCGGTGGTGGTGAACCAGAAGAACCGATCCGCCGGACCGAGATCATGATGCAGGGCGAGCATCTTGAGATGTTCGAGCAGGATCCCGCCGTGCCCGTGCACGATCGGCTTCGGCAGCCCGGTCGTGCCGGAGGAGTAGAGCACGTACAGCGGATGGTCGAACGGCACCGCCGCGAAGGTCAGCGGTTCGTCCGTCCCGGCCGCCAGGTCCGCCCAGCCCAGGGTGCCGTCCGGCGGGGCGGCGTCCGGCTCCAGATAGGGCAGCACCACCGTGTGTCCGAGCGACGGCAGCGCGGCCCGGATCGCCGCCACCTCGGCACGCCGGTCGACCGGCTTGTCGCCGTACCGGTAGCCGTCCACCGCCACCAGCACGGTCGGCTCGATCTGCCGCCAGCGGTCCAGCACACTCCGGGTGCCGAACTCGGGCGCGCAGGAGGAGAAGATCGCGCCGAGGCTGGTGGTGGCCAGCATCAGCACGAACGTCTCGGGAACGTTCGGAGCGTACGCCGCGACCCGGTCGCCGGTGCCGACCCCGAGCCGGACCAGTCCGGCCCGGACCCGGCGTACCTGCTCGCGCAGTTCGGCGGCGGTCAGGGTGACCGGCGCGCGGGTCTGACTGTGCCCGAGCACCACCGGCGCGTCGTCGGCCAGACCCGGCATCCGGAGCACGTGCTCGGCGTAGTTCAGCGTGGCGCCGGGAAACCAGCGGGCTCCGGGCATTCCGGCGTCGGCGAGCGTCGCCGTCGGCTCGGCGTACGCCTTGACCTCGAAGTAGTCCCAGATCGACCGCCAGAATCCGTCGAGGTCCGTCACCGACCAGCGCCACAAGGCGGCGTAGTCGTCGAACTCAAGTCCCCGGTCGGTGCGCAACCAGTCCAGATAGGCGCCGATCCGGGACCGGTCGCGTACGTCGACCGGTGGGCTCCAGAGCACCTCGCCAACCATGGTCCCGCTCCTCCTCCCCGGCCGGTACGCCGCTGTACCGGACCGGTCGCCATCCTGCCGTACCCCGATCAGCAATTCTGCGCCCGGAGCCCACACCCCCACCCCCCACCTCATGTGGGGGGTGGGGGTGTAAGGAAGGGCCCCTTCTTATCGCTTTCTGTATAGGAAGGGTCCCCGCTTAACGCCCGACTCAGCTCACGGCGCGGTGGTCCTGGATGGCACGGCGCTTGGCGAGGCGATGCGCCCGGCGGATCTCCGCCTCGCGGAACCGACGCTCGTCGACCGGGCTCTCCGGCAGGACCGGCCGCACCGGGCGGGGGTTGCCGGCCACGTCCACCCCGACGAAGACCAGGTACGCCGTGGCCACCACGATCGGATCGTCCTCGGCGCTGTCCCAGCGCTCGGCGACCACCCGAACCCCGACCTCCATCGAGGTCTGCCCGGTCCAGTTGACCTGGGCGTGCGCGTGCACCAGGTCACCGACCCGGACCGGCTCGGCGAAGACGATCTCGTCGATCGCGGCCGTCACCGCCGTACCGCCGGAGTGCCGGGCGGCCGAGGCTCCGGCGACGTCGTCGACGAACTTCATCAGCACGCCGCCGTGCACCGTGCCGTAGAGGTTGACATCCACCGCCGTCATGATCCGACTCAGCGTCACCCGCGAGTACGAGGTCGGTTTCCCGGGCGGTGGCACGACGATCTGCTCGGTCATGGCGTCTCCTCGCTGCGCTCGTCGGCACCATGACCTGGCAACCTGAACTGGCCGACTCCCTCGCTACGCTCGGTCATGCGGCAACGGTACGGTGCTGGCCAGGAGCCTCGCCCCGTCCCGTGACGCTGGTTACTCGGCGCTCACGGGGTAACAAGATCGAACTGTCCGGCGCTGCGTAGGCTGCCCGATCCGGCCGAAGAAGGTACGGTGCGCGGATGCGACATCTCTGGAGTTTTCTCGCCGGAGTGGTGGCGGCGCCACTTTCCTGGGCACTGATCGCGCTCGGCCAGGACGGGTCGGCCCGCACCGTCACCCGTTGGGTGGAACTCGGTACGTACAACACGGCCAACCTGATTCAGGCCGCCGTCTATCTCGGAGTCGCGGGCGTCCTGCTCGGCCTGCTCGGGACGCTGCGGGTGTCGCCGCTCGGCCCGGTCGTCGCCGGCCTGCTGCTCGTCGCCCCGTACGTCGGGCTGTTCATCGACCCGTTCACGGTGCGGGACGCGGTGCCGACGAACTGGAAGATCTTCGGCGACCCGCTGCCACTGGTCCAGGTCCTGGACAACGGCACGATGTTCCTGATCGGCGTGCTGCTGTTGATGGCGACGTTCAGTGTCCAGCGATGGCGGCGGTGGCCCCGTACGGTTCCCACTGCCGTTCCGGCCGCGTCTGATGTGGACGAGCCGACGCCGACGGACTGGTCGGTGCTGAACAACCCCCCGGAGCACGACATCAACCCGCCGACCCTGGGTTATCCGGAACCGGACACCACCCCGCTGCCGCCACTGCCACGCCGCGACGCGGCGTCACCGTCCGGGTCGCCGTGGTCGGCTCCGCCCCGGACCAGCGCGAACCGTGACGATGCGGCGGACAGTACGACCAGCTGACGATGCCCGGGGCGGGTCGTTCGGTCGATCCGCCCCGGACCAACACGGGGAGGTGACCTTTGCCCTGTGCGGGTACGGTGCCGTGAAGTAACCGGCTGAGGAGGTTGGGATGCGGCACCTTGGATCGCTGGTTCTGGGGATCGTGGGCGCGCCGATACTCTGGGTGCTTACCGGTCTCGGGTGGGCCAAATTCAACTTCGGGCTGAACGAGGAATCCACCCCGGGAGCGCTCCTCGGATTCGTCATCCTGATCGTCGCCGCCGCCCTGCTCGCCGCACTGCTACTGCCCCGGTGGTCCCCACTCGGCCCGGCCGCCGCCGGCGGGCTGTTCATGATCATGGCGCTCTGGGCCTTGATCGACATCCGCTCGATCATCCGACTGATGCCGAACGACTTCCTCGGCACCGAGTTCGCCCTGACGGTCCCGGTCGGGGCGCTCTCCGTACTGATCGCGGTCCCGCTACTCGCCACCGTGGCGCTGCCGCACCGCTGGCGGGGCAACCGTCCGGCTGCGGCTCACCATCCCGGGGGCGCCGGACAGCCCGGCTACCCGCCCTTCGTACCACCCGGCCAGATGCCGCCGTCCGGCCAGGTTCCCCAGGGCGGCCAGTACCAGCCGGGTGGTCAGTACCAGCCGGGTGGTCAGTACCAGCCGGGTGGTCAGTACCAGCCGGGTGGTCAGTACCAGCCGGGTGGTCAGGTTCCCGCCGGTGGCCAGTTTCCGCCGGGTGGTCCGGCCGGGCACCCACCGAACTACGGCCCTGCCGCCGGACCCAACCACGGCCCCTCGGCGAGCCCGAGCTACGGGCCGGCGGGCTCGCCGAACTACGGCTCCCCGGTGCCGCCGAACTACGGCCCGACGGGAGCGCCGCACAACACCCCGCCCGGAACGCCGTACTACGGACCGCCCGGAACGCCGGGACAGCCGCGGACGCCCGGCCAGCAGGCGCCGGGCGCACCGATCTCGGGCCCACCGGTGCCCGGGCCGCCCACCTCCGCGCCGCCGATGCCGCCGACCTTCTCCCCACTGACGCCGCCGCCGGCTCCGGCCCGGCACGGTTCCTGGGGTACGGACGAGACCACCCAGTTCACCGGCGACCCGGACGACGACGGTACGGACGGCGCGACCCGGCGACTCGGCGACGACACCCGCCCGAGGTAGCCGGCGGCACCCGCCCGAGGTAGCGGACGACACCCGCCGTCAGGCGCCGAGAATGTCCTCGTACACCCCGACCTTGTAGTTGATCAAGTCGAGGGAGCGGGTGAGCTGGGCGATCTGGTTCGTCACCCGCTCACGGTGCTGGCGCATCAGGGTGAGCCGCTCCGCCTCGTTACCGGCGCCCGCCGTGACCAGTTCGGTGTACCGGCGGATCGCCGGCAGGGGCATGCCGGAGGCACGGAGGATCACGCAGACCGTCAGCCAGTCCACGTCGTGCTCGGTGTAGAGACGGCGGCCACCCCCGTCGCGGCGTACCGGGTGGGTCAGGATCCCCTCGCGCTCGTAGAACCGCAGCGTGTGCACGCTGAGACCGGTCCGCTCGGCGACCTGGCCGATGGTCAGCGCGGTGTCGGAGTCGGGCATGGCAGCAAGGGTACGAGCGAGCTTGACCTAGAGCCGACTCCAGGTCATACGGTGCCGTCGTCGAAAGGAAGACGATCATGCGCTATCGCGTACTCGGCGGCACCGGCATCGAAGTCAGCGTGCACTGCCTCGGCACCATGATGTTCGGCTCGGTCGGCAACTCCGACCACGACGACAGCATCCGGATCATCCATGCCGCCCTCGACCAGGGCATCAACTTCGTCGACACCGCCGACATGTACTCCGGCGGCGAGTCGGAGGAGATCGTCGGAAAGGCACTGCGGGAGCGGCGGGACGAGGTCGTACTCGCGACCAAGGTGCACTTCCAGATGGGCGAGGGCCGCAACCGGAGCGGCAACTCCCGGCGCTGGATCCTCCAGGCGGTGGAGGAGAGCCTGAAGCGGCTGGGGACCGACTGGATCGACCTCTACCAGGTACACCGGCCGGACCACACCACCGAGATCGAGGAGACCCTCTCGGTGCTGACCGACCTGGTCAGCCAGGGCAAGATCCGGGCCTTCGGCTGCTCGACCTTCCCGGCCGAGGAGATCGTCGAGGCACGGCACGTCGCCGAGCGCCGGTCCCTGGGACGGTTCCGGACCGAGCAGCCGCCGTACTCGATCCTGGCCCGGGGAATCGAGACGTCCGTGCTTCCGGTCTGCCAGCGGTACGGGATGGGTGTGCTCGTCTGGAGCCCGCTCGCGTCCGGCTTCCTCTCTGGCAAGATCCGCAAGGGTCGACCCGTCGATCTGGCGAACGGCCGGGCCGCGCTCAATCCGGCCCGGTTCGATCCCTCGCTTCCGGTGAACGTCACCAAGCTGGAGATCGTCGAACAGCTCGTCGAACTCGCCGACGGCATCGGCTGCACGCTTCCGGAGCTTGCGGTGGCCTTCACCGTCGCCCATCCCGCCGTCACGTCGGCGATCATCGGGCCCCGCACGATGGAACAGCTCGACGCGTCGCTCAAGGGCGCCGCGCTCGCCCTCGACGACGCCGTCCTGGACCGGATCGACGAGATCGTCCCGCCCGGGACGAACGTGTACCAGCCCGACGGCGCCTGGCGGCCTCCCGTACTGACCGATCCGGCCCGGCGGCGCCGCCCGGCACCGGACCGCGCCGCCGCCTGACCGCCGTATCGCCGGTGGGTCCGGATGGTGCCGGTCAGCGGGCGAGGTGGTGGTCCGCCGGCGCGGTGTGCAGTAGCCACGCCAGAGGCATCTTCGCCGCCACCTGGTAGGTCTTGTCGGTGCTGAGCACGTACAGGGTGACGGTCTGCGCTACGTCCCGCTCGACCATCCAGTATCGCGGGATCCCCGCACGCTCGTACTCGCGGCGCTTGACCACCTCGTCCATCGCTTCGGAGCCGGGTGACACGATCTCGACCGCGAGAAGCAGGTCGGTGAGCGTCAGCCAGACACTCCGGGGCTGGGGTCGAGACCACAGCGTCAGGTCGGGGATCCGGCCGCCGTCACCACCCGGGCCCGCCGAACGCCTCAGCACTCATGCGGCGATCCTATGCACCGGGCCAGCCGGGCAGCGGGCAACCAGCGGGCGTGGCCCCGGTGCCCCACCTCAGTCCTGGAGGAGTCGGCGGGCCATGACGATCCGCTGCACCTGATTCGTACCCTCGTAGATCTGGGTGATCTTGGCGTCCCGCATCATCCGCTCCACCGGGTAGTCCCGGGTGTAGCCGTACCCGCCGAGCAACTGCACCGCGTCGGTGGTGATCTCCATGGCGGCGTCGGAGGCGAAGCACTTGGCCGCCGCGCCGAAGAAGGTCAGGTCGGCGTCGCCGCGCTCGGACTTCGCCGCCGCCGCGTACGTCAACTGGCGGGCCGCCTCCAGCTTCATGCCCATGTCCGCGAGCATGAACTGGATCCCCTGGAACTCGGCGACCGCCTTGCCGAACTGCTTGCGCTCCTTGACGTACCCCTTGGCGTAGTCCAGTGCCCCCTGGGCGATCCCGACCGCCTGGGCCGCGATCGTGACCCGGGTGTGGTCCAGGGTCCGCATCGCGGTGCCGAAGCCGGTACCCGGATCCCCGATCATCCGGTCCGCCGGGATCCGTACGTCGTCGAGGTAGACCTCGCGGGTCGGCGAGCCCTTGATTCCGAGCTTCTTCTCCGGCGCACCGAAGCTGACCCCCGGATCCGACTTCTCCACGACGAAGGCGGAGATTCCCCGGGACCGGGCCGACGGATCGGTCACCGCGAAGACCGTGTAGTACTCCGACACTCCCGCGTTGGTGATCCAGCGCTTGACGCCGTTGAGCACGTAGGAGTCGCCGTCGCGTACCGCCCGGGTGGTCATCGAGGCGGCGTCGCTGCCCGCCTCCGGCTCGGAGAGGCAGTACGAGAACATGCCCTCGCCCCGGGCCACCTGCGGCAGGTAGCGCCGCTTCAACTCCTCGGAGGCGGCCAGCAACAGCGGCAGGGTGCCGAGCTTGTTCACGGCCGGGATCAGCGAGGACGCCGCACAGGCGCGGGCCACCTCCTCGATCACGATCGCGGTGGCGAGCGCGTCGGCACCGGCCCCGCCGTACTCGACCGGGATGTGCGGGGCGTGGAAGTCGGAGGCCCGCAGAGCCTCGTACGACGCCTTGGGGAACTCGCCGGTCTCGTCCGCCTCGGCCGCGTTCGGCGCGACCTTGGCGTCGCAGATCTCCCGGACTGCCTCGCGGACCGCCTCGTGTTCCTCCGGCAGCAGGTATGCGTCGAACGACGGTTCACTGGTCATCGCGGCCCTCCCCGTTCCTCGTGCCCCGGCGGTGTCCGCCTGGTGCCCTGACGATACCCGCCGGTAACGAGGGGAGGGTACCCGCCGGTAACCAAGCCCACGGAACCCCCGTCCGACTCCCCTGGCCCGCTCCCGCGACGGGAGTGCCGGTATTCGCGACGGGGAGTCTGGGTGGAGTTCCCACCCCACCCAGACTCCCCGTTGATCCGTCCGTCAGCGCGACGACGTCGTCGACTGATCGTCAGGGGACGACGCGGGTACCGGGAGTGTCGCCCGGCAACCCGGACGAGTCGTCCTCTCCCGGCGGTACCGGGGTACTCGCCAGCACCGAACCATCGGCGGAATACGCCGTGACGGTCGCGGACCGGCCCAGAGGCACTCTGGTGGTACCGGCCTTCGACGGGTCCAGTGGAACCGGAACGGGTGCCGCACCGCCGATCGTGACCGAGGCCGTGGCGGCACCGGCCGGAGCCACCACCATCACCTCGTCCGTCCGGGTTTCCGAGTCCTCGCCGCGCAGCCGCCATCCGATGGGACGCCGCTCGGCACCCTCGGCCGGCAGCAGCAGCCGCAGGTCCGTCCAACCGGACCCGTCGGTGCCGCGCCGCATCACGTACGCGAGAACCCCGCCGCCGGTGGGCTGGACGGTGAGCAGCGCGGCGGTCTGGCCCTGCACCGGACCCGACCAGAGCAGCCGTACGGCCACCCCGGTCGACGGGAGACAACTGTCCTCGAGCGCCGCCGAGATGAAGTCCGTCAGGACGGCCCGGTCCAGTTCCGGACCTCGGGCTCCCCGAACGGCGGCGTCGAGCACCGCGTCGGTCGACCTCCCCGGCAGGCCGAACGACGGCCCGTACGCACCGCCGGCCAAACGCTCCTGGTGGACGAGATCGCCGTTCCGGGTGACCCGGGCGAGAAGAACGGAGATGGACGGCGACGGCGGCAGGACCGCCACCGCGACGCCGGCCCCGTCCGCAACGGCCAACTGCCGGGGCTCGACTCTGCCGCTCGGCGAGTAGTGCGGCTCCCCGATGATCGTCACGGTCGAGTCGAGCGGTCCGATCGCGATCCCGAAGCCGCCGTCCTCCGGAGTGGCCCGCAGAAAGGCCAGGACGGAGGGGTCGGTGTCCTGCTCGCCGCCGCTGGCTCTCATCTGTCGGGCTGCGGCACCGGTCGCTCCCTCGTACCAGAGGAAATGCCACTGCGCGTCGGAGCCGAGCCGGAGTGGGGCATAGGCGAGCGCGAGCCGCAGTCCGGGCCGGTCGCTGGCGTACACGATCCGGATCTCCTTCCGGTCCGCCACCTCCCACCGGCCCCGGCCCCGCGGGTCGTCGAACCCGTCGACCTGGTCGCGGAACGCGGTCAGCCACGCCCGGTCACCGGCGAGCGAACCTCTGGTCGGTCCTTCGGCCAGCGCCGACGGGGCCGAGGCGGTCGCGACGGTGGACGGCCGACCCGGCAGCGGCACGACGCCGGCCTGGATCCCGACGGCGATGGCGACGACCCCGGCGGCGACGCCGAGAGTGCCAAGCCGCCGCGTCCGGCGGTGCCGTACCTCACGCCTGGCGAACCCCGGCCATGGATCTTCGAGTACGCCGACGCCGTCCGCCTCCCGCTGCAACGTGTCCCGGAGCGTCGATTCCACAAGGTCCTCGGTCATGCTGGTTCTCCCTGGAGGCGTACCGGTGAGGATGGAACGGTCGGATTGAGCTGGGCCCGCAGTCGGGCCAGGCCCCGCGACGCCTGGCTCTTCACCGAACCGACCGAGCAGCCGAGGATGCTGGCGGTGTCCGCCTCGCTGAGATCCTCGAAGTAGCGCAGCACAAGAATCGCCTGGGTCCGGCGCGGCAGTTGCCGGAGCGCCAGAACGAGTTGTTGCCGCTGCTCCACCCGGGCGTACGCGTCGGGTACCGGTTCGCTGTCCGACGCCAGCAGCGGGACCTCGAGCGGCCGGCGTCTCCGCCGCCAACTGATCGCGGTGTTGACCATCGCCCGGCGTACGTAGACCTCGGGTGCGTCCTTGCGCAGGATCCGACCCCAGTGCCGATGGGTCTTCTCCAACGCCGACTGGACGAGGTCCTCCGCTGTCCCCCGGTCGCCGGTCAGCAGATAGGCCGTCCTGGTCAACGGCCCCCACTGCTGTCGCACGAACAGTCGAAACTGTTCATCGTCCACGCGTGACCCCACGCCACCTCCAGGTCGTCCGCAACGCGTCTGTTGCTCGGATGCGAGGTAGACGCCACAGGTCCCTGGCGAGGTTGAGTGCGGACGGGGATCGGCGCCATCCGGAAGGCGCCGCTGGCGCCCGACGTACGCGTCAGGGGGCGACGATGTCCCGGACGAAGGCCCGCCAGGCGGGCTGGTCGAAGGTCAGCACCGGCCCCTGCCGGTCCTTGCTGTCCCGTACGCCGACCACGCCCGGCGCCAGCTCGTCGGCGATCTCGACGCAGTCTCCACCGTTGGAGTTGGAGCGCGACGACTTCCGCCATGCGGGGGTGCTAGCGGTCATATCCGTTCACCATCTTCGAAATCATGTCGTGGGTCAGATTCCGGGGCAGTGCCACCGAGCGTACTCCGTCCCAGACCCGCGTCAGCGCCGTGACGTGCTCGGGATCGGGCTGCTCAGGTATCTCGCCGGTCAACTACATCGGGCGCCGCACGATCTGCCCAACTCCGACCCCGCCCAACTCTCGACCCGCTTTCTCGGCTGGGTTCCTCGATCATGATGTCGAGGTGTTAAGAAGGGCCCCTTCTTATGCAGAAAGCGATAAGAAGGGGCCCTTCCTTACAGACTTACAGCGTTACGCGACGACGGACCGCAACAAAATCCCCGCCGTACGGAGTTCGCGGACCAGGTCGCGGAGGAACGGATGTTCGTCCGACGACAGGCCCTGTGGGTTGGGGATGGTGAGGTACGCCGAGCCGTCCGCCGTGGCGGTGCGGGCGTCGGCGGTGTGGCGGGTGACGATGGCGCGGGTGCGGTCGAGGTCGGTGGCCGCCACCTGGATGGTGATCGGGCGCCATTCGCCGCCGAGGTTCTCCGGTGCCGGCGTCGCGGCGGCGGAGGCCCGAGCCGGCGGTACGGCCGGAGCCGTCGCCCGTGCGCCAGGTGACGGCGAGGCCGCCGGGGTCGGGTGCGGTGCCAGGAGTGCGTTCGCGACCAGGTGCAGGCCGGACTCGTTGTACGCCCGGAACAGCGGGTTGAACGCGAACAGCACCGCCCGGCCGGCACCGGTCGGCTCGTCGACCAGCGCGACCGTGCCCTTGAGCGCGTCCGCGTGCACGGTGTACCCGTTGAGCCAGAACCGGTCGTCGGCCGGGTACGTCAACACGTTCGTCCCGGTGGTGGACGGGCGCAGGATCGAGTCGTTGTTGTTGAACTCGAAGTCCTCGGCCGGCCGGCCCAACCCGACCGGGCTGTCCCGGTCCACGTCGACCCGCAGATGCGAACCGATCACCGTGTAGTCGGCCGGCTTCGCCACCTCGGTCGTCGAGGTGAGCCCGGCGGCGCGGGCCATCCGGGTGCCCTGGTTGCGCAGCCCGAGGTAGGTGCCGCCGCCGGCCACCCAGGCCCGCAGGTTGGCCTGACCGGCGGCGGTGAGTCCACCGGTCGCGCTGCTGCCGTCCGGCACCAGCAGGACGCTCCGGCCGGTGAACGCCGACGTGTTGTCGTTGATGTCCGCCGTGGTCACCGGCTTCAGGTCGAGGCCCCACCGCTTGCCGAGCACGTACCGGGCCTCGCCGTGCGAACCGGAGGTGGTGGAGATGCCGGTGCCGGCGTACAGGCCGACGTCGGGCAGCGCCAGCGCGGTTCCGCCGGCCGGGGTCCGCCGAGGGGTCAGGGTCACCCCGAACGACCGGGCCAGCCGGTCCCGGGAACCGGTCAGGCTGGCCGCCGGCAGGGTGACGACGCCGCTGGCCTGGTCGCGCCGCAGCGGCACACCCGCGCGGAGGAGCGCGAAGGTGAGTTCGGCCGCCGCCGCCGAGTCGAGCGGGTACGCGTACGAGCCGTGCCTCGGCGCGCTGCCGTCCCGCCCGCCGTCGATGTCCCGGACCCGTTCCGCCCTCGGCGAGAGCCGGTCACCGGTGTAGACGGTTCGGACGCCCATCAGCAGCGGGTTGCTCCAGGACGAGACGTCGTAGAAGTACGGGAACGGCACGTACGGGTCCTCGCCCATGATCGCCTGGATCCAGTGCTTCTGCGGCTGGTCCATCGGGATCCAGTAGGCGCCCTCCGGCACCGTCAGGTTCCGGGCCGACCGGCCGCCGAAGACCCGCGCGTTCGGCACCTTTAAAGACCGGGTCAGCTCGTACACTTCGACGTCCATCCGGCGCAGCCGCTCGACGAGCTGCCGCACGTCGCCGAGTTGCCGGTCCGGCAGCAGGAAGTACGACCGGACGGTCAGGTCCGGGACCGGGAACTGGACCTCGTTCGTCGGCTGGACCACCTCGTTGGGCTGCAACGCGCCGGCCCGGCCCTCGGCGAGGGCGTCGGACCAGATGTCGTAGTAGCCGGACAGCACCTCGCGCTTGTTGGCCGAGGCCCAGCCGAGGGTGGCCCACTGGGTGTTGAACTGCTGCTGCACCCGGTCCTGGACCGCCGACGAGCTGCCCTTCTCGTACGTCATCCCGGCGGCACCGAAGCCGGTGGCCGGCACCGTGTCGCCGTAGCCCATGAAGAACATGTCGTAGGTGTCGTAGTTGAAGTAGCACTCGGTGGTGACCGTCTCGGTGCACGCCCCGTTGTAGCCGAAGCCGGCGCCGTTCGCCGCACCGATCCGGTTGATCCAGTCGACGACCTCGTCGGAGATCTCGTGGTGGATCGGGTCGGCGTTCGGCGGGAAGAAGTACTCCCGGCCGCCCATCTCGTGCGCGTCGACGTAGACCTGCGGCGGGTAGCGCCGGAGCAGCTCCAGCTTGGCGTCGGTCTCCGGCTGGGTGCGGGCGAACCAGTCCCGGTTCAGGTCGAAGCCGTACTCGTTCTGCCGCCGGGTGGCGTCCCGGCCGTCCGGGTTCTGGGTCGGCACGATGATCGTGACGAGGTTGTCGTTGCGGGCCCGTACGTCGCAGGAGAGGCCGGCGGCGAGTTCGTACAGCGTCTTGAGCGCGGCGTCGGCGCCGGACTTCTCGCCGCCGTGCACGTTGCCGGTGATCCAGACGATCGCCGGGCCCTTCGCGGCGGTCTCCGCCGCCTTCCGGTCGGACAACTTGCGGGGGTCACGCAGGTCGCGGATGTCCTCGGCGATCTTCGCCAGTTCACCGCGGCGCAGGTGCGTCGAGTCCGAGACGATCGCGTACGGCATCGACTGGCCGAACACGCTGTTGCCGAGGTTGCCGGTGATCACCCGGTCGGACGCGCCGTCCACGGCGGTGAGGTAGGAGCGGATCTCGTCATCGGTGACGACCCGTTCCTGGCCGACGCCGAGCGGAAAGCCCAGATGCGTCTCCGGGCTCGGTACGTCGGCCAGCCGGGCCGCCGGATTCTGACTGCAACCGTTCGGCCCGGACGGCCGGGCGGGATGGGCACCGGCCGCCGTGCCGGGCAGCAGGGGCAGCGGGGCGAGCAGCAGCGCCGCGATGGCGGCACCGCCGAGTCGCCGGGCCAGGACCGAGTTCGAGGGCTTCGGAGGGAAGTGCGGGAGGAACTTCGGAACTGTCATCTGAAGTTCTCGTTCCCTTCTCTTCAGAATCGGCATAAGGGTGGCTCGGAGCCTATGACCAGGCATTTCCGGCGGTCAAGATCTTGGAGGACGACGACACGGGACTGGCCACGAAGTATGCCTATCAGTAAGAATCGGGGGAATAGCCCCGACGTCCGTCCCTGCGGAGGGAGCACCGGTCGGGCGGCCCGGCCAGGCGGCGCTGCGGGCGGCCCGTAGGTGGTGGGGCGGGCTGTGAAGATGCCGACCGAAGGTGCGCGGGGAAGCGCCGTCCGCGTAGGCTCAGCGCTTGTCGTCCCTCGCGCGGGCGGCCGACTCGCCGACCGCGCGGCCGCGACAGCCAGGTGTACAAGGCCCACAATGTCCGACATCGGCGCTCTCCTCCGGCGCCGACCTCCCGACCGCGACGCAATGAAGCGCCGCCACTGCGAGCGGAGAACACAGGCGTGACGATCCCGTACCCCAGCACTCAGCCCATGCCGACGATAGCGGCGGTGACCCCACCGTCCGGGGCCGCCCGACCGCGACTGACCTTCCTCGGAACCGGCTACCTGGGCGCGACGTACGCGATCTGCTTCGCCGAACTCGGCTACGAGGTGATCGGGTTCGACGTCGACGCCGAGAAGATCGCCAAACTGGCCGGCGGCGAGGTGCCGTTCCACGAGCCGGGCCTGGACGAGCTGCTCAAGCGGAACCTGGCGGCCGGTCGGCTCCGGTTCAGCACCGACATCGCCGAGACCGCCGTCTTCGGCGACGTCCACTTCATCTGCGTCGGCACCCCGCAGCGGGCCGACGGCATGGGCGCCGACCTGTCGTACGTCGAGGCGGCGGTGACCGGACTGTCCCAGCACCTGATCCGCAAGGCCCTGATCGTCGGCAAGTCCACGGTGCCGGTCGGCACCGCGGAGTGGATCGAGCAACTCGTCGGCAAGCACGCCGCCGCCGACCTCGGGGTCGAGGTCGCCTGGAGTCCCGAATTCCTCCAGGAGGGCTTCGCCGTCGAGGACGTGCTGCGCCCGAACCGGATCGTGGTGGGCGTCAAGACCGAGTGGGCGAACGGGATGCTCTACGCCTCGCACAAGGGCGTCTTCGACCTCGCCGCCACCGAGGATCGCGAAGTTCCGCTGGTGGTGACCGATTTCGCCACCGCCGAACTGGTCAAGGTGGCCGCCAACGCGTTCCTCGCCACCAAGATCTCGTTCATCAACGCGATGGCCGAGGTCTGCGAGGTGGCCGGCGGCGACGTCACGCAGCTCGCCCGGGCGATCGGCTACGACCCCCGGATCGGTAACCGCTTCCTCCAGGCCGGTGTCGGCTTCGGCGGCGGCTGCCTGCCCAAGGACATCCGGGCCTTCCAGGCGCGGGCCCAGGAACTCGGTGCCGGCGAGGCGCTGCGCTTCCTGCACGAGGTGGACCTGATCAACCTGCGTCGCCGGAGCCGGGTGCTCCAGCTCGCCGCCGAGCTGCTCGGCCGCAGGTACGGTCCGGCCGGTCCCGACCTGTCCGGCACCCGGGTGGCGGTGCTCGGCGCCACCTTCAAGCCCAACTCCGACGACGTCCGGGACGCCCCGTCGCTCGCCGTGGCCGCCGCGCTGAGCAAGGCCGGCGCCGACGTGCACGTCTACGACCCGCAGGGCATGGACAACGCCCGCCGCGAGCGGCCCGAACTGTCGTACGAGGCCAGCATGGAGGACGCCGTACGCGGTGCCGACCTGGTGTGCGTACTGACCGAGTGGGCCGACTTCCGCAACGCCGATCCGGTCGCACTGGGCGAACTGGCCTCGGGGCGTCGGGTGGTCGACGGCCGCAACTGCCTCGACTCAGGACTGTGGACCCAGGCCGGCTGGGAGTACCGGGGCATGGGCCGCCCGTAGCCGTGCTGGGCGCAGCCTAATCCGTCGTCGCTGAGGCAGGTCGGGAGGTGCGGGGGGAACCGCCCGGCTGCGGCCGGCGACCCCACAGGACCAGGCCGGCGAGCAGCATCGCGCCGCCCAGAGCGACCATCCCCAACCCCACCGCGGTACGCGCGCCCCCCGCGAGGTGACTGGCCACGATCCATCCGCCGTCGATCCCGAAGGCCAGCACCATCACCCCCTGCGGGATCACCGGGATCCATCCCACCGTCAGCAAGCCCAGCGCCCACGCCGTCGCCCGGTTCTCCCGGTACCACTCCACGTCCCACTTCAGCGGGATCACCGTGTCCGGGGGGCGGCTCCGCTGGCCGGCCGCGGCGAGCACCTCGGTCCCGCGCTGGGCGAGGCGGTCGTCGGCCAGCCAGATCCCAGCCCACCAGGCCACGGCACCGCAGAGCAGCCCGACCGGCAGCATCAGCGGCGCCACCTCCGAAGGGCCCCAGATCAGCAGCGCGAGCACCGGCGCCCCGGCGAGCAGCCCACCCCCGGTGGCGACCAGCACGCTGACGATGTCGGTCGGGTTGTCGGCCGAGGTGGGATGCCGTGGGTCGGCTACCGGGCGCACCCGCAGCAGCGACACCCAGACCGGTACCGAGGCACCCGCGCCGAGCAGAGCCGGCAGGGTGGCGAGCGCTGCCAACGGGTCGACCTCGGGGGCGAGGACGATGCCGGCGACGGTGAGCAGCACCCCGATCGGGGTGACCAGGAGCAGCCACGCCAAGGCCCGCCCACGGACCTCGGCACGTTCGCCGCCCGGCGAGGTGAACGGCAGCCACAACGCGGTGCCGTCAAGTCCGACCAGCCCGGCCGACATCGCCGCCGCGCCGAGCACGGCGAACGGCCCGGCCCACGGCAGCAGCAGAGCCACGTCGGACATCAGCGGCAGGCCGGCGAGCAGCGCGCCGTACACCACCGCGAACGCCAGATACTGCAACCGCAGCGGGTGCCGCAGCCAGGCACGCAACTCACGCCCCGCGACCGCCCGCGTCTCGGCCGGCACCCGTCCCGACCAGCCGCGCCGCTCAGGCCCAGCTCCGGCCGTTGACGCCGCCGTGGTCCGGGGCGACCCGGCCGGCTCGCCGTCGACGCGGCGCGGAAGCCCGACCATGGTGATCCCGCGCGGCCGGAACGGCACCCCGGCGGCGATCATCCGGCGGACCAGCAGGACGTACGCGGCGGCGACGAGCACCACGACACCCGCCAGGCCCGCCATCATCTCCGCGCCCCGGTCGGCCGGCCCGGCCACGGCGGACAGCGGCCAGCCGCTCGGCACGTACGCCATCGCCCGGACCACCTCGTCCGGCGCCCCGACCAGCAGGACCGACACCCACGGGAAGACCGCCCAGAGCGACCCGGCGACACCCAACGCCGTACCGGTGAAGATGCCGGTGAGCAGCGCTCCCGCCGGCCCGCCGGCGTGGCCGACGACCTCCAGCGCGATCGCCGAGCCGATCAGCCCGAGCAGCCAGAGCAGCACCGCGCCGGCGGCGGTGACGAGGACCGCGACCGGACCGTACCGGGCGGCGTACACGGGCAGCGCGGCGAGCGCCACCAGGGAGACGACCGGGCCGATGCCGATCGCCGACGCGGCGAGCAGACCGATCGCGGCCGGGAAACCGCCGATCGACTCCAGCCGCAGGTGGGCCGGGCGGACCCGGCCACGACCGCCGCCGAGCAGCAGCGGCAACACGATCCAGCCGAGAACCCACGCCCCGGCCAGCAGGGCGAGAGTGTGCCGGTCGCCGTGCAGCGCGTACCGGATCAGCCAGCCGGCGGCAAGCAGACCGGCCAGGCCGGCCACCGTGGGTCCCGGATGCTCGCGCAGCGAGCGACGGAGCATCGCCGTGCGCATCCGGGCCGGCACCGCGATCTTGCCAAGGGCGCCGGCCAGCGGGCCGGGGGCGGACGGGACCGCGCTCATCGTGACCCGGTCAACCAGTTGAGTCCGGCGCTGCCGGAGGCGTCGGCGCCGACCAGTTCGACGAACCGGTCCTCGAGGCTGCCGCCGGAGGCGACCTCGGCGACCGCCCCGGCGGCGACCACCCGGCCCTGGTGGATCACGGTGACCTCGTCGCACATCTGCTCGACCAGCAGCATCGAGTGGGTGGACAGCACGCAGGTGCCGCCGCCGGCGACGAACCGGCGCAGCACCCGGCGGATGGTGGCCGCGGAGACCGGATCGACCGCCTCGAACGGCTCGTCGAGCACGAGCAGCCGGGGCGCGTGCAACAACGCCTGGGCCAGGCCGAGCTTCTTGCGGGTACCGGTGGAGCAGTCGGCGAGTGGGGTGCCGGCGCCCTTGGCCAGGCCGAGCACCTCGATCAGCTCGGCGGCCCGGTCGGCGGCCGTGACCCGGTTCAGCCCGCGCAGGCCGGCGCTGTAGCGCAGCAACTCGGCGCCGGTGAGACGTTCCGGGAAGTCGAGGCCGTCGGGCAGCACGCCGGTCAGCGCTCGGGTCACGCCGCGGTCGCGCAGCGCGTCGTGGCCGAGGATCCGGATCTCCCCGGCATCCGGGGTGACCAGTCCGACCGCCATCCCGATGGTGGTCGACTTGCCGGCGCCGTTGGGCCCGACGATGCCGTGGAACGTGCCGGCGCGGACGGTCAGTTCGATGTCGTTCACCGCACGATGCGCCCCGAAGGTCTTCACCAGGCCGCGGATCTCGAGTGCTGGGGGGATCACGCGCAGAGCATAGATGATCTCCACACGCCGACGCCGGGGACGGCAACGACGTCCACTTGAGAGAGGAAGCCCGTTCATGGCCGCGCTCGTCGCGGCGGTCCCGGCGCGACAATCATGAATTCGACGCCGACTTGCCGGCCGTGGACCCGAACAGGTCGACGGCCGGACTCTTAGGATCTCCTCAGTCGGGCTTCGCACGCGATCGGGGGCTGTTCAAGGCTTGCCCGACTTGGGCATGCTTCGGTGGAAGCCCGTAATGCGGCGTCAGCGCCGGCTGGAGGGGGTGCCGTGAGTACGTACCAGTGCTCCTCGTGTGGCCGGGAGATCGAGGCGGCGCCCCGATGCCCGTACTGCCGGGCCGAGCAGCCAGAACGGCCGGACGACCTGGCCCGGATCGAACGGTCGATCGCGGAGATGAAGATCCGCGAGGCGGCGATCGCCAAGGAACAGAAGACGATCGCCTCCCAGATGCAGGCGGCGCTGTTCCAGCGGGACATCCTCTCGCACGCGGCGGACCAGCGGCGCAAGCAGAACACCAAGCCGCGTCGGGTACTCCGCCGCAAGGCCAACCGCCGGAGTCCGGCGGCGGCCGGTCCGATGACCCCGACCCCGCCGACGGTCACGCCCAGTTCGCCGCCGCCCCGGGTACCCCGACAGCCGAAGGGCGGCCGGGCGGACCGGATGACCCCGCCGCCACCACCGCCGCCACCCGCGCCGGGCGAGGAGCCCACCTGGGACGAGGGGCCGGCGGGCCGGCCCGAGGCGTCGACCCGCGAGGTCCAGAACATTCTGCTCGGGCTCGGCGCACTGCTGCTCGGCATCGCGGCGGTGGTCTTCGCCGCCGTGGCCCTCAGTTCGCTGGACGACTTCAGCCGGGTCGCCATCCTGCTGCTGGCGACCGCGTTGATGCTGGCCGTGCCGCCCCGGATCGCCAAACGGGGCCTGATCGCCACCGCCGAGACCGTCGCGGCGGTCGGCCTGCTCCTGGTGCCCCTCGTCGGTTACGCACTCTGGACGGTCAACCGGTTCGGGGACAGCGGGCTGCCCGGGTCGCTCTTCGCGGGCCTGGTCTTCCTGCTCACCGCCGTCGTCGCGGCGGCGTACGCCGGGGCCACCGGCCTGAACGCCCCCCGGTACGCGGCGGTGCTCGCCGTCCAGCCGATCCTGCCGCTGCTGGCGTACTCATGGCTGCGCGGTCCGACCGGTTGGGCCGTGGTGCTGACGGCGGTGGCCGTCGGCAACCTCTATCTCAGCCGGCTGTTCACCGACGACGGTCGGTTGACCGGCTGGCCCGCCCGGTTCCGGTTCGGCCCCGCCGCGCGGGAGTTCGGGCCGGCCGGTGCCGAGGAGTTCCGGACCGCCGGCCCGGCGGCCCGGGTGCCGGGCGGCACCGACCGTGCTCCCCGGACCACCGGCCCAGCCGGTCCGGACGGCCCCGAACCGCTGGAGCAGGACGGCCTCGGACCGGACCGGCCGGAGACCTTTCCGGAGGAGGCGGACGCGGTCCTCCAGGTGGATCTGGAACAGGGCGGGCCCGGCAACCGGGTCCGGACCGTGCGCGCCCGCCCCGCGCCGACCCCCTGGGTACGGGAGCTGACCTGGACCCTGCACGCCCTGGCCTTCACCGCCGCCGTGGTCTGCGCGGTCGCCGCGCTGATGAACGCCGACACCGTGCCGGGTGCCGCCCGGGCCGGCACCGCCCTGCTGCTGGCCGCCGCCGTGGGTCTGGCCGGCGCGCTCGCCCTGCGCCAGCCGCCGTTCCCGGACATCGGCGCCGCCATCCTGACCCTGGCCGTGATCGGTGCCGCCGGCCGGGTCGCCGCCGTCGCCCTGCCGGGCCGGGCCCTGGTGGTGATCGCCGCCGTCATCGCGCTCACCGGACTCGGCGTACGGGCGGTGCCGGAGGCGGCCCGCCGAGGCCCGCAACTGGCGTCGGCGGCCGCCCTGGTCGTGATCGGCGTGGTGGTGGCCGGGAATGCACTGCGCGCCGCGATGGCACCGATCCGGGCCGCCCTTCCGGTCTGGGAGGCCGACCTCGCCGACTATCCCGGCACGCTCGCCGCCGGGGTGGGCGCCACCTCCTGGCAACTCGCCGTCACCGCCCTGCTGCTCACCATCGCCGCCGTCCTCGCCTCGCCGCCCGAGGTACGCCGCGAGTTCGCCGTCGTCGGTGCGGCCCTGACCGCGCTGGCGATGCCGGCCTCGCTCGGCCTGCCCTGGGCGGCGGCCCCGTGGCCAGCGGTGGTGGCCGCGATCGGCATCGGCCTGGTCGGCCTCTCCGCCGACACCCGGCGCGGCGCGCTGACCCATGCCGTGGCCGCGGCCGGGGTGGGGCTCGCCGGAGCCGCCGCCTCGGTGGTCCGCCCCGGACTGACCGCCGCCG